>JBEQBL010000198.1:0-3911 GCA_041639835.1 Salinarchaeum sp. | reverse complement strand
CAGGTGACATCGCCTACAGAAACGTAGTCAGCCACCCACCGCCCACAGTCTAACGCGAGCAATTGGCATCAACCGGTGTTTTTCAGCCCAGCGGAAATGCCCTTAATTGTGAGCCGGAGAGTGCGCTCTTCAGTCTGTGTCCGGTGCGTTTGTGCTAGCAGGTGGCGTTGAAGCAGATGTAATGGCTCGATGTATGGATTGCGTCGATGAATCGATTCGCGAAGCCACTCACGGTTAATTGGATGCTCGCGATCGGCAATCGTGGTAATCAGCTCAACAGCACGGTCATACTCCGTGTGAATCCTGGGCACAAAACGATCGCGTACTGATGGGGGGGCGTTACGAGCATATTCCTCGGCGATTTCAATTTCAGTACGGCCAAGCGCCAGCGCCGCATAATCAATCATAATTCTGAAAAACGGCCAGCGGTCGTACATTTTCCCAAGGGTTTCAATTTGACCACCGGCATCGAGATAGGCATCAATCCCCGTCGCAAGACCATACCAGCCTGGCAGGAGGAATCGAGACTGCGTCCACGCAAACATCCATGGCGTGGCGTCAACATCCGCAAGCGATCGCTCATCGGTACTCCATCCCGACTGAGACGCCAGATCAAGTTCCTCGATCACTGAGATGGGGGTAGCGGTTTCAAAAAACTGGAGAAAGCCATCGGCTGTGACCAAGTCGCGATAGGCGTCATGAGCCGCCCCAGCCATTGTTTCCATGGCCGCCAGCCAGACATCCGGAATCTCATCAGTCTCGGCAAACTGCGCCTCGGCACGGGCGCGCAGTTGTGCATCCAGCATCTGCTCGATATTACGCTCGGCGATACCCCGGTTCCCGTACTTCTCGGCAATCGCCTCACCTTCCTCAATAAACCGAACCGGACCGGTTACCGTAGCAGGAGGCTCCGCACGCAAGGCCTCGTTCATCGGCGAGCCGCCCCGAGAGATGGGACCGCCTCGGCCATGGAGAATGCGAAGTTGCACTGATCGGTCACCAAGGGCGGCTGCCAGCCCAAGTTTTGCCCGGCGGCGAGCCCACGCACTGGCCAGAAAGCCGCTGTGTTGATTGGTGTCAGCATAGCTGAACATTACCTCTTGAACAGTATCGTTTGCGGCAACGGCCTGTGCATAGGCATCATTTGTCAGTAGCGAATCGATGCACGCGACGGCATTGGTCATGCCGGAAACGGTGCTGAAAATCGGGACAATATCGATGCCGGCATAGCCTGGCAGATCAACGACATCGGCCTGATCGGCCAAAAAGAGTACCTCCAATACCTGTGATGGGCGTTCAACACCGGAAATACAATACCGGTCGACGGCCTCATCACCGAATCGTCGATGCCAGGTTGCCAGACTCTCAAACAGCGTGCAGACGCGTTTGACCGATTCGGACAGCCCGGTAAGATCTTCAAGATCAACAATTGGATCCTCCTGGAGAATTGCTTCAGTAAGGACATCAACGCGTTCGGCCTCGGAGAGGTCAGCATATCCGATGCCGACTCGGTCAAGCAAGCCAGCGACCGCATCAGTATGATGATCAGCGCGATCACGAAGGTCGAGATTCGCCAGTGAGAAGCCAAATGTCTCGACACGGCGACGGAGGGGCGCAACATGAGCCTCAACAACCTCTCCGGCGTCATTTGCACAGAGGCTCTCGGCGATTACCTCTAAGTCCGCCTGAAAGGCAGCTACATCCTGATACCCTCCCGGACGAACATCACCGACGCGGTCAAGCCGCTCACGCATGAGGAGGAGTTTCTGTCGGTACGGTTCACCAGGATAACGATCACGGGCCTCCTCGGCAACGCCAGGAAGCCGCTCACGGTCGGCTGAGAGGGACTTTTCAAAGGCCTCCCCGACATCAATCCGAGAACCATCCTGACTAAGAACTCCAAGCAGTTCGTAGAGATCGTCTCGATACCGGTTGAGAATAGCCTGGCGTTGTCGCTGCAGTGTTGTTTCGGTCACCTCCGGGGTCACATGTGGATTGCCATCGCGATTGGCACCCGCCCACGAGCGGAAGTTGATCAACGAAGGAACGGTAATATCATCATCGGCATCCGCAAGTGCTGATTCAAGTTCATCATAGACTTCACCGACGGTCTCATATAGTGTATTTTCAAGATACCACTGCACGTTACTGGCCTCATCACCGGCCTCCGGTTGCCGGGTTCGGACCTGTGGCGTTTGCCAGAGGCTAGTGACCTCCGCATCGATATCCCGGGTAATATGCTGTGATTCCTTTTCAGTGAGCGATCGTTCATCAAGCGCTTTGATATGATCGGCAATGGAGTGTAACTTGGTCTTAACAGTCTTGCGCCGGGCTTCCGTTGGATGGCCGGTAAAAGTCGGCTCAACATAGACATCATCAAGAATCGACTGAATTTGCTCGGCATCAAGGCCGCGGTCTTGGAGTTTGGCAACGGTCTGTTCGGGGGTCCCTTCCAAGACGCCATCATGAGACCCGGAGCGAACCGCCCGAACATGCTCCCGGTTTTCAGCAATATTGATGAGTTCAAAGTAGGTTGTGAACGCGCGGGCAACAATACTCTCCTCCTCGGGCGTCAGCGAGTCAAGGATCTGTCGAAGATTCCGACGCGACTCATGCTCGCCATCTCGATAGGCAATCGCCGCAGTGCGAAGGTCCTCGACAACCTCAAAGTGTCGTCGCGAGGTCTGCTCACGGAGGACATCGCCAAGCAGACGTCCAAGTTCACGGACGTCCTGTCTGACCGACCGATTATGCAGTGTCATTACCGGCGGGCTTATCTCGTTGGTGCTAAATCCACCGATTGGCGTTCGTCAATTATACTCTCGCCACCGAGACCCACATTCGGTGCATTTGAAAAACCGTGTTGGGGGCTCATCCGCGGACCCGGTTTGTTTGATCGTATACCAGGCCTGCTCATTCCCACACTCCTCACAGACGACATCGTCGGTTGTTGGCTTTCCCTCGAAGTTAGCCCCCTCTTCGGTCTCGATCACATCATCGGTCGTTTGCTCATCGGTGCTGACAAACGCCGCTGCGCGGTCCTCATCGCGTTCGGTGGTAGCACCGCAACTTGTACAGACCATCTCCCCGTTCTGAGCCTTCATCATTGATCCACACTGGTCGCAAAACTGCATGGAGTTACACCTACGGAAGCCAGTAGTATCATTCCCTCGCTTCCGATCGTCGACAGGATTTAGTACCACGGTGGGTAAACCTACATTCGAAATGCCGGATATCTGCTCGACGTGCGGGCTGCCAGAGGAGCTTTGTGTATGTGAAGACGTTGCCAAAGACTCCCAAGAAATCGAGGTCCGCATCGACGAGCGCCGTTATGGAAAGGAGGTAACGATCATCGAAGGATTCGATCCGAACGATGTTGATCTCGATAGCCTATCGTCGGATCTTAAAAGCAAGTTCGCCTGTGGGGGCACCGTTGAAGATGGCGCCGTTGAACTTCAGGGCAACCACAGTGGCCGTGTGGAGGACTTTCTTCGGGATCGGGGATTTAATGTCGTCTAACTTTTTTGTCGCCGCTTACAGGTAGTCATCGGCCATCGCCAGCAGGAGCCCACCGATTGTCGCATCATTCGCGGGTTGTTCGCGGGCCCGCGTGAGCGCCTGCTCTACTGGTACGTGTTCAACATCAAGGAACTCGTTGCGGTCTCGTTGTGGGGTTCCAGGTTCTAGGCCCTCGGCGACAACGATTCCCCGTCGGTGACGAAGTACCCCAGTGGCAACTGCATGTCGCTGAATCATCGTCACATCATCGGTTGTATAGCCGGTTTCTTCACGAAGTTCACGACGGCCAGCGGCCTCATAGACTGCCGGTGAGACACGATCAATTGCGTCACCGTCGTGTTCGTCAACGATGCCTGCCCGAAGTTCATAGTGTGTTTCCTGCACCGTGGGGC
>JBEQBL010000197.1:0-3935 GCA_041639835.1 Salinarchaeum sp. | reverse complement strand
ACGACGCTCGTCCGATCTACTCGGAAATCTATAGACCATTGCGCGACGATTCGATGACTCGGTATATAAACTGTTGTGATTCACTTAACAACAAATGGTATAGCAGCACTGCTTGTGACTGTGACAGACACGCGCTATCACAAGTTGTGGGCAGCCGTCTTGGATAATAACAAGATGAAAGTCCACCCCCGTGGGTGGGATGACCCCGACATCAGCGGTGAACAAGTAGTACAAAGCTGGGGTGGGCAGAAGCCAATGCCTTCCGTGTTGACATCCTCCTCCGCCTTCAGGTGGAGGAATCCCGAGGCTGGGTTGAAAACGGTGGAAGATCCGGCCATGTCGGTGTCGGTAGAATGTGTCACTGAGTGACGGCACGTATCGACGGCCTGAAGGCCGTGGTATTGTGCCTGTTCTGCGTATAACAAGATAGAGCCTCTCAAGTCACCAACCCCGGAGCAGTAGGGATAGACTACTGGTCGGTCGGTGCATCTGTGGTATCGTCGGTAGTTGTAGCACCTATCTGTTGAGGGTCAATATCATGCTCTGTGGCAATCGCCTCAAGCAATGCCCGCTGTTGTTGCACCTCAGTTTCGAGGGCTTCAACGCGTTCGCTGGTTGTTTGTGCGGTTGCCTCAAGATCGGCCATACGTTCGCGGACATCGGAGAGTTGCTGATATAGCGTCTCAGCCGTATCCGCCAGCGTTTGAAGTTTCTTTGCGGTACTACCAAAGCCCATAGATGAACGCAACGCCTGTCAACACCTGTATATTCCGGTTAGTTCGGAGAGCATATCGACGGAACGAAAGGTCCTTAATAATCGGTCACCTACTTACGAATGGACTAGGCCGGGCAGTTAGGCCCTGCTCAAAAACCCGCACTATGGTCTTCAGCGGGGGCCGAAACCTGGGGGCGTCCGGTCAGATGTGGCTGGGCCCCGCGAGCCAACGTCGAAGCCTCGTCCGTCGGGGGCGACGGTCCACGGCGACCACCTGCAGGGGTGTCTCGTCGTGGTTAATCGGCGCAATCCCGTCAGGCGCGGAAGCGAGCAGCGGACCGTCGGACACTCGTCGCTCGACGGGTCACGGGGTGGAGGAGGCAACCGGGCTGACCCAGTTGCTGACGACCGGGCAAGCCTAGGGTCCGTTCTCATATCTCTACCGACCGAGTAGTGACACCGGTGTCACATCCCAAGCCGTGAGCGGTGTCTGTCGACTGATCCAAACAGGCTAGGGCCGCACCAGTACCTTGATTGCCTCGCGTTGATCCATCAACCGGTAGCCTTCGGCGATGTCTTCTAAGTCAACGGTTGCAGTAAAGACAGGGGCCGGATCAAGCGTTCCAGCAAGGACATCCTTCAAAAGCGACTCCGCATAGGCACGGACCGGAGCAACGCCACCCTGCAGTGTGATATTCTGCCGGAATAGCGATTCAATGTCAAGTCCATCGTCAGCAACGCCATGCGGAACCCCGACATAGCCAATCGTGCCGCCAGGACGACAGACCGCAATGGCTGTGTCCATTGATGACGCCGCCCCCACGCACTCAAGTACGTGTTCAGCGCCGCCGTTGGTGAGCGTACGGGCCTGCTCAATGGCATCTTCACCACGGGCAGCGATGGTGTCCGTTGCACCAAAGGCAGTCGCTAGTTCAAGTCGGGATTCATGATGTCCCATTGCGATAATCCGTCGGGCACCAAGCCGACGGGCAGCCAACACGCCACACAGTCCGACAGCACCATCACCGATAACCACACAGGTATCGCCGGGACCAACACCAGCACTAACTGCAGCATGGTGGCCGGTACCCATCACATCGGTCAGTGGAAGAATCGACTGAAGGGTTGCTTGATCATCGGCGAACCGATCCGGAACGCGGAGTAAGGTTCCATCGGCCTGTCTGGCACGGACATACTCACCTTGGGCCCCACCATTGTCTCCATTCCATGAATCACCATGTGGACAGGAGGTATGGAGTCCGCGGCGACACAGTTCACACTCTCCACAACTCATTACAAAGGGCGCAAAGACCCGATCACCCGGAGCGACGCTTGTGACCGCAGAGCCAACCGCTTCAACAATGCCCATCGGCTCATGGCCAACGCGTGATCCGGACTCGCGGTCGGTGTGACCACGGTAGAACCATAGATCAGAGCCACAAACCGCGGTGTGGGTCACACGGACGATCGCATCGGTCGGGGCTTCGATTTCGGGACGGGGAACATCCTCGACAGCAATGTCACCTGGACCATGATAAACGGCGGCGCGCATGATAATCGCACGGTGGCAGCGCCGATAACCGTTGGCATGTACGGGCAGTCACCATACCATTGAACAGTTGCCTCAATTGCCTGTATGGAGTGATTCCTCCGGAGGACAGGGGAGCCGTTGGCTTGCGTGATGGCAGGAGGTGATGGCTCTTGGATCGCTTGACCCCAGAACGGGTACAGTTCAATAGATGACCGCATGATCGGTAGGTACTTGCAACCGACACAATGACCGAACCAACACGGCCATGTTAATGGGGGAAACTGACAGCTACATGGGACAAACACAGAGGTGTCCCGATTTGACAGCCCATAATTACAGGAATCAGACATGGACAGACACCCAGCTCTTCTTCGTTGGTTACCAAGCACTGTTCATAGTCATGCAACAGGGTCATGACAGCGGCTGTCGGAGTAGCTGAAGATGGCTGAGGAGCCGTCGTACGGACAGCGGGCCCACAAGCAACTTGGGTTCTCACGCTGGTGGCTACTTGCAGCAGCCGCCGCAATGATGGCGGCTGTAAGCCCATATCAATACGTTTGGTCGTCAATCAAGGCTCCTCTTGCGGAAGGCGTTGGTGTCTCTTTGCCTGCTCTTGGAGCCGTGTTTTCACTGTATGTGGTGTTTCAGTCACTCTCACAGTTTCCGGCTGGCTGGTGGCGCGATCGGTATGGCCCACAAGTGCCATGTGTGGTGGCGGCACTGCTGGCCGGTGGAGGGTATATTGGACTCGCATACGCCGAGACACTCTGGCAGCTGTATCTTCTCTATTCAATTGGCTCAGTTGGGGTCGGGATTGTTTACACTATCGCTATCAACACAGCGGTAAAGTGGTTCCCAGATCGCACCGGGCTTACAACCGGAGTCGGAACAATGGCCTTTGCCGCCGGGAGTGTGCTTGTGGTCCCGTATGTGCGCCAGTATGCGACCCCGGAGTCGTATGGGACCGTGTTAGTAACCGTCGGCGGAATCATTCTCTGTGCAGTGCTGATCGGGGCGGTGCTATTACGTGATCCACCGTCGAACTGGGCGACGACAACTGAGGAGACAACGTCGGATAGCGGCGGAACAGCCCGATCATTTACCACCGGCGAGATGCTTCGGACCTGGCAGTTCTGGCTTATCTATGCGATGTTTATTGCGACCGCCGGGGCGGACCTGATCGTGATTGCTAATATCGTTGGGTATGCTGATCAGTTCGGATTTGCAGCTATCATTGCAACGCTGTCAGCGACCCTGCTTCCGGTTGCCAGTGGCGCCTCTCGGATTGTCCTTGGGTCGATCTACGACCGGCTTCCTGGACGATATGTTATGGCCATTGCCTTTGTGCTGGCAGGAGTCTTTAGACTGCTGCTTGTGGTGGCCGGACGCCAGGGCATTGAATCAGCTTTTGTCGTGCTGGTTGTCGCCGCCACGTTTTTTTCATCACCATTATACGTCTTTTTCCCGAGTCTCATCGCCGAGTACTATGGGCGGGCAAATAGTTCAGGAAATTATGCTATCGTGTACACGGCAAAAATCGGGGGAGGGATCTTGGCCGGCACAGTGGCTGGCTGGTTGATCGCAACAGTTGGCTGGTCGTGGGCGTTTGCCATTGGTGGGGGACTTGCAGTAGCTGCCGGCGGTGGCGCACTCATTCTCCGGCCGCCGAGTAAAGCAAGAAGTAGACCT
>JBEQBL010000196.1:3629-3949 GCA_041639835.1 Salinarchaeum sp. | reverse complement strand
GGAGGGGATTTGTGATGGCGGTTCGGCGGTAATAGTCGTCGCCCGACACTATGTTCAATATAGTACTGAAGTCAGTTAATAAGCGGGTTGTCGCTTCCTCCCCGCCCTACTGCGTCCTCAGAAATCTTTGAACCGTTCTCATTGCTGTCTCTGTTCAGTTCAGACTGATGCTTCGATTCACGGAGCTACCGTTCCAAGATTGAACGGCTCACACCAACTCAACTCGGCTTCCGAACCCTCGATTGGGAAGTACCGACCTTCTGATGGCTGCCTACAGTCTCGTTCGTCTTGATCCTGAGTCGAGCGCCTTGGGGACAGTT
>JBEQBL010000196.1:0-3619 GCA_041639835.1 Salinarchaeum sp. | reverse complement strand
GCTTCGAGCGAACCTCGAACATTCGCTGAAGGAAGCCGTCTACAACCTTCTCTCGTGGGTTCGGGACAACGATGAGCGTGGCGTCGAAGACATTATTCAAGAGATCGACCATCTCTTCGTTCACTCAACCGCCGACGCTAACGTGCAAAGCTGAGTGGTCTAATTAAACTGCGGCCTATACCACTCCAATGAGGACAAGCACAACCAACCCAACGACAATTGTCGCTAAGATATTTTCCGTATACCATGCTACCACCCCAGCAACAAGAGCCGCCGGAAGGCGATCGTTCCCCAGAATCGCGATGGTGTCACCTGGTGCGAACACCGCTGGCACAACGAGTGCAGACAGCACAGCTACGGGGACCATATCCAAACTAGTTTCGACCCGCTGTGGAATGTTCTCGATTCGCTCAAACAGGAACAAAAACGATGCCCGAAACGCATACGTGCCAACGCCAGCAAATAAAACAGCCCCCCAGACAACCGGGTCAGAGGCCGTCATGGGTCCGGCTCAGCTGGGGTGTTCATTATGATGGCTACGACTGTTCCGGCCCCAATACCGGTGATCGCACCCAGAAGCAATCCAAGGTTATAGGGCAAGGTTGCTCCAATTGTTGCGACGCTACCAGCAATCGCTGCTGCAAGCGCATGTGCTCGTGTCCGCAGAGCCGGCATGAGAAGTGCTAAAAAGGTCAGTGGGACGGCAAACTCAAGCGGAAGCCATGGTGGAACGCTTGTCCCGACAATGGCGCCGATAATGGTGCAGATCTGCCAGACGACCCACAAGGGAGCTGCTACACCAAGATAGTACCATCGTCTACGGGTAACATCCTCTAGTCCCTCAGTATATCGGGTTACCGACAGGGCAAAGGCTTGATCAGTCATGAGATATGCCATGAGCCCGCGCCAGCGGCTATCATCATCGAAGACATACGGCGCCAGCGATGCCGAATACATAATCATCCGAGCGTTGATAATCAACGCTGTCCCAACAACGGCGAGCAACGTCGCATCCTGACCAAGGAGTTCGATCATCGCCAGTTGTGAAGCGCCGGCGAACACCACAACCGAAAAGGCGACCGCTTGCAGAAACGACAGTCCCGCCCCGATTGCCGCTGCACCGGCAATAAGCCCGAATGGAATGACACCAAGGAGCACTGGCGTGGTTGCTGTGATACCTGCGACAAAGTCCTCGTAGCGACTCATCGCCCGTGCTTCATGAGTTGATAATACATTAGTTGTGATTCGCAGCTGGGGTTGGGAAGATCGTTGGGAACGAGCAAAGGCTTACCGCCTGCAGTACGGTCGGCTGTCGTCAAGGCAGGTCACAGATATACCCAATTGACAGATGCGTATGGACAGTATCTTGGACAGCGTAGCGATATACTTCTCACCGGGAGTACAGCATGGTGGCAACCAAGCCACTCACTCAAGCACCCGAAAGACCCGAATCGTGTCCCTGGCTGTCGGTTCACAGATGAGTTGTGCTGCACCCAATTCGGTAAAAATCTGTTTCCAGTCACGATGATATAACGGGACATCCTCATCGACATAGCTGACCGGATCTGTCCGGCCGCGGTTCGGGCTGTTTCCCTCGTTTTCAGCTGTGATCAGCAGGTCTCCGGTAAGCCGGGGCAGTTCTTCAAACACCCAGGTTTCCTCCGGAGACACATGTTGAAGGGTCTCAACAGAGTAGACAACATCAAAGGCATCTGTCGCAAGGTCTGGTAACGTCTCCTCAATCGCTCCCGCATGGAACGTGCCTGTCTCGGCAAGCCGTGGATAATGCTCTGCCATCGTATCAAAGGCGTCCTCGTTGATATCGATCCCTGTCAGATTTTGGAATCCCTGTTTGCGAAGATACTCTAAGTGTCGTCCAGAGCCACAGCCAATCTCAAGGATCGCCGCCTCGGTGGTGGCATAATGTGTGAGAACCGCCCCAAGCGTCTCACTGACCTCGTTGGGACCGAGTTGCGCATAGTAGGCTGGTGAAAATCTGCCGGACCGTTCAGCCCACTGACGTCGTACATCCTCTGGCTGCACAGATGAGATTAAGCCTGGTCGTGGCTTATGACTGTCGTCATGGCGCTTAGGTAGGTATATGTACACATGCGGGACACAGGATCTTGCCAAGGACGAACAGATGGGGGCATAGCATGCGCTTCCAGTGGGCACACACGTTGTGGCGCCACTACGAAGGAATGTTCACAGAAGTTTCAAGACGGATGCCACGGGGCTTGACTCCGAGGTTGTTGACATGAGGATCAGTTAGAGTTCTGTTTCCACCCCCTCACATATCGTCCATAGAGAATCACAAGCGCAGCCAGGGAGATGGTGCCACCAACGAGGATACTCCCCAGCGGACGCTGGTTGATCACCCATGATTGCGAGGGGGCATTTGTATTCACATAGACGGTCACCGACTCACCAGCTGAGTGGTTTGCAACAAACGCCTCCGCGGTTGATTCACCTACCGATGATTCTCCCGATCCAGGAGTGACACTCTCACTTGTATACTGAGTTCCATTGTACTGGTACTGATACTCAATCGAGATGTAGTGGTCAACACCCCCTCGTCGACTATTACTCTCATCAACATCCGCCGACAGGACTTCCCCTTGGACCTCAGCCGTCGGCGAGTGATACTGTAGATAACTTGTGACTCCGGAGTGGATCCCAAAACCAGCCACCACGAGCAGAATAAGAATGGGCACGGCAGCACTGGGACTCTCAATATCCATACTATGCGATATAGTATCCACGAAGAACCGTATGAATCCCCAACAAGTATTCAGCACCTGCAACAGTCATTGGGCCGATCCATCCAATAGCAGGATAAGCTCGCCGTCGTATCTGAGCTGATGGTTATAGAAAGTGCGAGGCGAAAACCTACCCCTCAGGGGTGGGAGGAAGTCAACAGAAGCCATCTCCCAGGGGAATAAGGCTGTGACCGCTGACCGGTTCGTCGTACCGCTGGTCTGTGGAGTACCTGCTGACACGCCCAGTGAGCGGACCGAAGCCGGGTTACAAAACCTGTAATTAACAGCTACCTATAAATCATCCTCGGGCGTTAGGCATGGGTATGGCTGTCTCGGTGATGACCGGCCTTCGACAGCAACTCTCTGTAGTTACGCTCATTGGGTACCTGCTTGCTGCTGGCGTTGTACTCGCTATTACTGACGATATTGCAATCGTCCTGCTCATCACCGGAACGATGGTATTCATGGAAGTGCTTGACGCATTGCGAATGATCCCCGACGTTGACGAACGCTGGGCAAAAGGGGGATTCGGGCTGCTGGTACTCGGCGGTGGCGCTATATGGGGCTTGAGTGCCCTCCAGCAATCAGCTACGATGACACAGCTATGGCTTCCGGGGCTTGTAGTGCTTGGTGGTGGTTGGATACTGCTTGATACACGGGCTGACGTTATTCACGGGCGACGGGTGATGCCCACCACTGCTTTTGATGATCTAGACGAGAATGAAGCCCTGGATATGATGTTGCGTATCCGTCTTGTGGCAAGAAAGCTCAGAGATGATCCACAGACAGTTCCGGAACTCGCTGCAGGGTGTGAGTTGACCGAGTCACAGGTTCGTCGCGTAATCGATATTGCGGCGCAG
>JBEQBL010000195.1:0-3957 GCA_041639835.1 Salinarchaeum sp. | reverse complement strand
CGCCGTTGCTTGTCGGCGACCAGCCCATATGGGGCCTCAATCCGGAACAGGAGGTCTGACCGTGGATCATATAACATGAAAAACGTAACCTCGTAGGCGGTCGGATCAAACTGCCGGTCAATACCAAACGGGGCCTCGACAATGAGCCCATCGGCGCCCCCTCGTGAGCGAAACCAGTTGGTATAGGTCAACTGATCAGTCTGTCGCCGTCGATCGAGTCGAGTATTTCCATCGGCGTCGACCGTTCGTTCGTAGTGCACCTGCTCAAGAATCCGGGTAAAGAATGAGGCGTCATCGACCCATGGCGTCTCTGTTCGTCCCCGGAGAGTCCGGGTCAGCGCCTTTGTCGCCGGATTCTTTACAAACCCGATCAATGGTAGATCGCGGTTGATAGCCCGCTCCACGAGCTGTACATACTGCTCGATAATATCCTGTGGGCCCTCATCCTCGTAGAGTAAATCCTCAAGTTCCGGATCTCGATCCGCCCAGTTGAGCATCCCCTTTGGGTAGATCGGCCCATCAAGAACAAACAGCTCCTCGACACGGTCAAAATGCGATAGGGCATGAGAACTTTCCGCGAGATACAGTGCCATCTCGTGAACTACGCTATTTTCAAACCGCGAGACACTCGGAGCCTGTAGTAGTCGGCTGCGGACATACCCCTCATCAAGATGTTCCTCATGTTCAACAACGCCAGCCGGACTGTCGGTGTGCACAGCCGTAATGAGCGTTCGATGGCGGTGAGTCTCAAGTGCAGAAGGCACAACTGCCATTGCAGCCTGGGCCACATCAAGCACGAGTCCATTTTTAAATCCCGTCGGATTGATCGTCCCGGAATCAAGTCCATGGACCGTCTCGTAGGGCGTCGTTTGGAGTGCTGCCGCCTCAATGTCGATTGCTCGGAGTCGTTGCTCCTCGAGTGGCACTAGAACGGAATGGCCGTTCTCATCAACAAGCGGATCAAGGAAATCCTGCCATACGGTCTCTGCAAACTGTTGTTGATCGCGCTCGTCAACGGCCTTCCCGATCCGGCGTGCATGCCGTTTGATCCCGCGAAAATGGACCGGATCGAGTGTCATAGCAGTCCTTTGGTCGCCCGGTACATATGCTTGTACGCTGCGGTGTGTCACCGCCACAGCGATGTGAAACGGGGTGTTTTTTAGCCAGCCAGGGTATGACCCTCTGTGGAGCTGCACGTCCGGTACGAGGGCGATGACGACCCTGAGAAGTGCACCGCCCGGAAACTCGCTCAACTCGGCTACGCGGAGTTACATCCGACCGCCCGTGAGACTCCCCATGGAATTGTCCTCGACCCTCATGCCGATCAAGCGCTTTCCCCGGCCGATCGCCAGCATACGGACACGCTGGTGGCGCTTGATTGTTCTTGGGAGACGGCCAACGCCGACCGGTACAAGCTTAATGGCCCTCACCGTGCGCTTCCGTTTTTGGTTGCTACCAACCCAATCAACTATGGCACGGCGTTTCAATTAACAACGGTTGAGGCCCTTGCTGGAGCATTGACCATCCTTGGCCACCGTGACCAGGCTGCTACCATGCTTCAGGAGTTTTCTTGGGGCGATACCTTTCTTGAGTACAATGCCGAACCACTTCGCCGGTATGCAGCCTGTCAGGATTCCGCCGAAGTGGTGGCGATTCAAGAGGAGTATCTCAGCGCAGACAAAAGCGATTAACCGCTTGGAGTGTCCCCCATTCCGGTATGGATCCTGCCCTGGGTGCTCCCGACAAGATGGTCCGTCGTAGTGATGAGCTTACGCCAATGTTATCCCAATACTATGAGCTGGCCCAGGCATATGATGACTGTTTGCTGCTGTTTCAGGTCGGCGACTTTTATGAAGCATTTTGTGAGGCCGCCGAAACAATTGCTCGACTGCTTGAAATCACTTTGACCCAACGTGAGGACAGCACCGGCACCTATGCCATGGCTGGCATTCCGATTGATAATGCCGAATCGTATATTGATACGCTTTTAGATGCCGGCTATCGGGTTGCCATTGCTGATCAAGTCCAAGATCCGGACGCCGTTTCCGGGGTCGTTGACCGCGCTGTAACCCGTATTATTACGCCCGGGATGGTTACCGAAGCAGAACTTCTTACCGGTGACGCGAACAACTTTGTTGCCTCTCTTACCCGCGTCGATGAGCACTATGGACTTGCGCTTCTTGATATCTCGACTGGTGAGTTCATCGCAACGGGCGTCCGATCCAAGGAACTGTTAACCGATGAGATCACGCGGTTTGATCCAGCCGAAGCAATCACCGATCTTGACGACAGCTCCGACTTTTTTGAGACGTGTCCGGTCTCTCAGTATGATCCAGCAGCTTTCGCATCCGAGCATGCTCGTGGTCGCGTGGCCGCTTACTTCGGAGACCCGGATCGCATGCTTGCCCATCCCGCTGAGATTCAGGCCTGTGGTGCGTTACTTGCCTATGCCGAGTATACCCGTGGAGGCCATCCGGCGGCGGATGCCACCGCCGCGGAATCGGTCACCGATCCTGTTCGTCCCCCTGATGCTCCTGCCCAGCTTGGGTATATCAACCAACTTCGTCGATACGATCCTCGTGAGTATATGTTGCTTGACGCCGTCGCCATGCGCAGTCTTGAGCTGTTTGAGCGACGTGGTGTGCGAGGGGCTGAGGATGCGACACTTGATGCGATTGTTGATACTGCTGTTACTGCAATGGGCAGTCGTCGGGTGACCGAGTGGCTTCGTCGACCATTGCTTGATCCTGATCGCATCCGCGACCGTCATGATGCTGTTGCTGCGTTGCGCGATGCAGTCAGTACCCGAGAAACGCTCCGTGAGACGCTTGATGCGGTTTATGATATCGAACGACTCAGTGCCCGTATCGCCCGTGGTCGGGCTGATGCCCGTGACCTGCAATCGCTTGCGACAACGCTTGGGGCTGTTCCTCAACTGCAAACAGCACTATCGGATCTTGATGTTTCAGCGCTTGAGCCACTCCAGGAAGCATTAGACCCGCTTGCTGATGTTCGGTCCGCAATCGAGGTAGCGATTGCTTCTGATCCGCCGGCGGAACTCACCGATGGGGGCGTAATCAAGGATGGCTACGATGACACCCTTGATCAGCTTCGCGACACCAAACGCTCAGGCAAGGCCTGGATTGATCAGCTTGAGGCAACCGAACGGGAGCGAACCGGTATTGACTCACTCAAAGTCGGCTATAACGAGGTCCATGGCTACTATATCGAGGTAACGGACCCCAACCTCGACCGAGTGCCCGAGGACTATCAGCGACGACAGACACTCAAAAATGCCGAGCGGTTTGTGACACCCGAATTAAAAGAACGCGAGACGGACATTGTTCGTGCCGAAACGGAGGCTAATGAGTTGGAATATGAGCTTTTCAGGGATGTGCGCTCATCGGTTGCCAATGAAACGGCCCGGCTACAGGCGCTTGCTGACGCGATTGCCCGTCTTGATGCTCTTGTCGGACTGGCAACCACGGCTGCCACACGCGAGTACGTGCGGCCTGAGATATGTGATCCTGAGACAACTGACCCCTGTATCGAGATTGATCGTGGCCGACACCCTATTGTTGAGGCCCGTCAGGACTCCTTCGTACCAAACGATACTACACTTGACACCGGCCGACAGTTGGCTGTTATTACCGGGCCAAACATGAGTGGCAAATCGACGTACATGCGACAGGTGGCGTTGATTGTTGTGCTTGCACAGGCCGGAAGTTTCGTTCCGGCGGCCGCTGTACGTATTGTTCCAATTGATCGTATCTTCACCCGTGTGGGTGCAAACGACGATATCGCCGGTGGTCGCTCAACCTTCATGATCGAAATGTTGGAGCTAGCTGAGATTCTCCGGGCAGCTGACCACCGGTCACTCGTCTTACTTGATGAGGTTGGACGCGGAACAAGCACTGCTGACGGGCTTGCTATTGCCCGTGCTGTTACCGAATATCT
>JBEQBL010000194.1:0-3958 GCA_041639835.1 Salinarchaeum sp. | reverse complement strand
CGGCTGCCGTACCGAAATAGCCGCCCGTTACACTGCCGATAATATACTGCATGACCCAGCCTCCGATGACACTGTAATATGAGAGGATGACAAACCCAATAAACACAAACAGGCCACCGAGATACTGCCAGGTGCCACCAGCAAACGACCGGATTGCCCCGACCGCGTTCAGTTCTGTCCGTCGACCAACGACAAACTCAACAAGGATAGCTGGGAATCCAATCATCACCACGAAGGCGAGATACATGAGAATAAATGCAGCCCCGCCTTCCTGACCAACTTGGAACGGGAACCGCCAGATATTACCCAGCCCAACTGCACTCCCGACCGCGGCAAGGATAAACCCGACACGTGTACCCCAAGTCTCTCGTTCCATCGTGACAGACTGAGGCGAACAGCGGTTGATATGCGTTATGAACTAACCGTGATATAGTGGGAAAATCGAAAGTGGCCAACTATCCATTATCTCACTTTCGACGGTACAAATGTTGCACAGTGGGACATACTCATTAGTGATTGGTAGTCATAACTGGCATGCACGTTCAATATTTACAGCACGTCCCGTTCGAGGGACCAGCCGGTATTGCGCACTGGACGCGTACTCGTGGGCACATGCTATCGGGAACTCATCTTTATCGTGGCGAGTCACTGCCAGCTCCTGAGTCATTTGATCTGTTGGTTATCTTAGGCGGGCCGATGGGTGTATACGACACACAGCAACACCCATGGCTGACCGCTGAACGTGAGTTTATCCGCCAGACGCTTCATCTCGACACCCCGGTCTGTGGCATCTGTCTTGGTGCACAACAGGTTGCGGCCGCACTGGGGGGTTCGGTCGAGCCAACCGATCGCCCGGAAATTGGCTGGTATCCGGTCCAGGCAACATCAGCAGCAACTGGTACTTGCTTTGAGGTGTTGCCGCCGGAGTATATAGTCTTTCACTGGCACGGCGACCGGTTTATACTCCCGCCAGGTGGAAAGCGGACTGCTGCGAGTAAAGCTTGTCATAATCAGGCCTTTGTTGCGGCTGATGGACTCGCTATGGGGCTACAGTTCCATATCGAGGCTATTCCTGAAAGTGTCCACGCTCTTGTTGATGCGGCTGACCGCCCCGATGGACGGTGGGTGCAGTCCCGTGATACACTTCTTCGCAGGGGCCCCTTCGAGGCCCTTCGTCAGCAGTCATTTGCGCTATTTGACCGGTTTGTACAGACAGCTGTCTCAGGAGAGTGAACGGATATTGTTCGGGGACGCCCCAAGCATCGATTCAAAAAACTCCGGTGAGAATACCCGGTCACACAGCCGGCTTAACCGCTGTTAGTGACCCGTGTTTCCCAGCAACGGTATACGAGTAAGTCGTTGCTCGAAGTAACCGATCAATTGGACCCTGATAATCGATAAGAATGATGCCATCATTGCGCGTCTGTTTCACTGTTGCCCCGACTGATTCAAGATCCATTGTATAGTCCGCGCTCATCAGCAAATAGGTTATAGATCCCTATTCAAAATAGGCCTTTGGTCTCCGCAAGTTTTGTTTTTAGCGGTCAAATACCACATTCGATTATTATAATACGGTTCTTTGATAAGAATGTTCATTTAATCGGTAACGACACACGCCATGCTATTCTGGATAATAATATTCGCCAGTGCGGCGCTGTGTGCGGTCAAGCTGGCTTCCAGGATCGTTGACCCGCGGGCGATTTGTCCTCGCATCTCGTCTGAATGTGATCCCAACTGTACTGAGAAAGTGGTTCATTCCCTCACGCATCGACTGTGGCCGTGTTGTTTTTCCGGCTACACCGGGGGTCCCAGTAAACACGAGTAGTCGGTCTGCAATGCGATCCATCACAAAGAGATCGTGATCAATCACCAGTACTGGGCGTTCGATCCGGCGTGTAAAGCGTCTGATCTGCGTCGCCATGTCCACACGTCGCTCAACATCCAGATACGCCGATGGCTCATCAAGCAGGTACATCTCTGCGTCTCGACTCAGGCATAATGCAATGCCTACACGCTGTAGTTCACCGCCTGACAGCGCAGACACCTGCCGATCAAAAAGCGGTTCTAGGTCAAACGGGTCGTAGATGTGAGTCTGGAACTGCTGATCATGAATATTCGTTGCTGCCCGGAACTGCTCGCGAACTGTCCCTTGGCCGGTCCCATCCAGTGACTGTGGCTTGTATGCGACCCGTCGTGTAGTCTCAAGGGGTCCAGAATCTGGCGTAAGCTGTCCGGTTAACAACTGTGCGAAGGTTGTCTTTCCGAGTCCATTTTCGCCAAGTATCCCAAGTACCTCACCGCTGTGTACTGTGCCCGAGGCAACGGTTAGCTGGAACTGCTCAAACGATTTCCGCAGCTGTGGATACGTGTACGCTGCGTCTTCCGGGGCCGGATCTCGGGCCTGCGGGGCGGGAAACTCAATACGACCGGCCCGGATTTGCACGTTATCACCCGCAAGATAGCCATCAAGGAACTGATTGATCCCGTCTCCCGTGGCCAGCCGCTGGGAGACATTTCCGAAGTTTCCTGGATCGCCATAGGCGACATGGAGGTGATCGGCCAGGAGATCAAGTGTTGCTAGGTCGTGTTCAACAACAAGGCAGGCTGCTTCAGTCTGGTTGATGTGCTCGCGAATCGTCTTACTGATTGCAAAGCGCTGTGAGACGTCAAGAAAGGAGGATGGCTCATCGAGGAGATACAAATTCGCGTCGGTAAGCAGCGTTGCAGCAAGGTATACGCGTTGCCGTTCGCCTCCAGAAAGAGCAGTGATGCGGCGATCATACTGGTCTCGAAGCTCAAAGGCATCAATAAGCGTCTCTGGGTCTCGATCCTGCTTTTGAAGAAGCTCACCAACCGTCTCTTCGCCGATGTTGTCGGTATCATCAACCCGCTGGGGCTTGTAGATGGCTGTAATTGCATCGTTCTCAAGACGCTTGAAGTGTCGCTGTAGTGCTGTTCCCCGGAACTGAGTTCGCGCCGCTTCCCACGTGGAATCCTGCTCATACGCGCCAAGATTCGGCACAAGGCGTCCGGAAAGAATACGCAGTACGGTTGTTTTTCCAATCCCGTTTGGGCCAAAAACCCCAACAACAGCACCGGGCTCCGGTGCCGGGAGGTCGAACAGCCGAAACCCGTTTGCGCCATATTGATGTACAACGGTACCGGAAGCGGTCGGCAATGGTACAATGCGAATGGCGTCGTTTGGAATCTTTTTCTCAATCAGTTTGTGCTCGGCCATCACGTCTACATCGTCAATATGTAACTCGCCGTCGGCGGTCACATGAAAGCCGGTCTCACCGGATCGGTTGAGTGGATCATATTTAATGGCGATATCGCGAACCTCATCGGTCACCGCGTCCTGATCGATCACCGCAATATATCGGTCGGGGTCAGTATCTGTGGACATCGATTGGATGGATGCCGGCAGGGGATCGTTGGGCTCCTGCCGAATGAACTCGACATGTTATGTGTCACATCAACATAAATCCATCTGACACTGCCGTAGCGACGGATTGAGGGGGATTGAGTCATTGATACTTGCTATGTCAACGACACGTGTTGTGCAGGGACGAATGGTAACTGCTGACAAGCTTGCGGAACTTATCGAAGGGACGTCTATCATCGAGGCCGATAGCATTGAGGAGGCAACCCGATCATGTCCGGACTGTGATGGCGATGTGTTGTCAGTTGATTATATGCCATCAGTAACGGAACTGGTCACTGGCTATAAGTGTCAACAGTGTGATTGGGGGACGACGGACCGCAGTTAAGCGACTGTTTGTATACGGCGCTTACGGAATAATTCAAGGCGAAAGCCTCGCGCTTTAGCGCGGGAATGAAGCCGAAATGACATACTACAAAATATGCAACGTACCCAAGTTGTAATTTCAAAATTTACGTTATTTGAGATATCATGAGTTCGAGGGCCGAAGGTGCATCAGCGAACCCGCAAGTTCAC
>JBEQBL010000193.1:0-3975 GCA_041639835.1 Salinarchaeum sp. | reverse complement strand
ACTGAAGTTGTCACCGACGGCCAAACCGGCGTTCTTGTTGATCCGGGGGACACCACGGCAATTACTACTGCCGTTCGAACCTTGGCCGCCGATCGGACACAACTGGCACAGATGGGCAAAGCTGCCCGCAAGCGGTATGAGACTCATCCAAGTTGGGCCAAAACTGCCAGTCGCGTTGAAACCTTCCTGAAGGGAATTGTCGCTGCCGCGGATGAGTAATGGTTTGGGGTGCCCACGAGAACTCATAGCAGTCGGCAAGGGGGCATAGTGTGTCATCATCGGCAACACGCCCGGGATGATTATATCCGTCTCAGGGCTATGTCAACGTGCATGTCCGAAATAACGATCACAACAACGGATGGGATTGAGGGCGAGGCAATCACGGAATATGTTGGCGTCGTTGCTGGTGAAGCGGTCATCGGCGCCAACGTCATCAGTGATATCAGCGCCGGCATTCGGGACGTTGTCGGCGGACGGAGTGGATCCTATGAGAAGAAAATTGCTGCCGGACGGCAGGAAGCGGTGAATGATATCCAGCAGGAAGCAGCCGACATGGGCGCCGATGCCATTGTTGGCGCTACCTTTGATTATGAGGAAATGGCCGAGGGAATGCTATGGGTCAATCTCTCCGGGACAGCCGTCAAGACCCGTCCAGAGTAATACAATAGAGTATACAGGGTCACGCTAAAGACCGTTCAGAACGATCTGATGGATATGTGTGGGCGTACGTCGCTGTTTGCTGATCAGCAGGTTCTTGAGGACCGATTCGATGCCACTGTTGGCGCCGATGAGTATACCCCTCAGTATAATATTGCCCCGGGGGATGACTTAGAAGTGATCGCTCATGATGCCCCGGAGACAATTGCTCAGTATCACTGGGGATTCGTCCCGGACTGGACTGAGGATCCGAATGACGGGCTCATTAACGCCAGATCGGAAACGGCCGCTGAAAAGTCAACCTTCGCGGAGGCCTGGGCAACACGTCCATGCTTGGTGCTCTCATCGGGGTTCTATGAGTGGCAATCCCGACCAACAGGGACAAAGCAGCCATACCGCGTTCATCGGAAAGATACGCCGGTATTTGCAATGGCCGGATTATGGGAGCCTTGCACGATTGCCGGCACACAGACACGCTGTGTGACGATTCTGACCACCACTGCCAATGAGTTGATGGCGCCACTCCATGACCGAATGCCGGTTGTCCTCGCGCCAACTGAGGAGCGAACATGGTTGACTGGTGATCAAGCACAACGAGCAGCACTGTGTCGACCCTATCCGAAGGATGATCTGACTGCCTACGAGATCAGCCAGCAAGTAAACAGTCCTACAAACGACAATCCAGAGATTATTGCACCGATTGAGCATGCTCAGTCGGGACTTGATGAGTTTACCTCTGCGTAGGCACGGTCACTCAGTCGGGACCGACATATTAGCAAGTCCCTTGATTGCTACTCCGCGGCAACAATCTCAGTTTGCAAGGTTCCAATGCCCTCATACGTAATTTCGACGGTATCACCCGGTTCAATGAGCCCCGGATTGGCCGGACTCCCAAACGCAATCACGTCTCCTGGCGTGAGCGTAAACCGATCGGCAAGGAAGGCAACGGTTTCGTAGGGATCAAAGATCATCTGTTCGGTTGTTGCCTCCTGACGACGCTGTCCGTTGATCTCGGTATGCATCGCCATGTCGTATGGGTCAATGTCAGTTTCGATCCACGGCCCAAGCGGTGCCGATCCATTAAAAGCCTTTCGTGCGGTCCGCCCAGGTTGATCCAAGGCATCGATATCGTTCATAATCGTATAGCCGGTGAGAATCTCGGGCACCTCATCAGGAGCGATGTCATGAGCCTGCTCACCAACAACAGCAGCCAGCTCTCCAGCATAGGTCAGCTCCTCGGTAAATGACGGGTACGGAAGCGGCGTATTCGGGGGATGCACAGCCACGGGTGGCTTGATAAAAAAATCCGGTTCATCAGGAGTATCATAATCCATCTGATCAAGGGTGGCTGTATAGTTGCGGCCAATACAGTACAGCGTTGCGGGGGCCGTCGGTGCAAGAAGCGTTGTCTCCGGGGCAGTAAGATCGTAGGTGTCGGCATCGGTAATGAGCTGTCCAGCATCATACTTACCGCTGACGACGCCATCTGCGGTTTGGGCACGGGCTAATCGCATTGCTGAGGGTGGGCAAGCAAAGGGGCTATGTGTTTCGATCCGGTGCGATCGGTGGCACCGTTGGTTAGCATCCACAGAGCAGTTTTATGACTGTATCCCCGATACCCATGGGATGTATTGGCAACGACGACGCGATCTTGAAGGCGGCAAGGAGCTCGGGATCTGGTTGCTAATGGATGATGGGACCGTTATAAACGAACTCTACGTTGAGAGTCATGAATACCGTGGTGGCGCCTTTGATGTATATACCGCAACGCCGGCCGGTGAATGGGATCATCAGGGCACCTTCGAGACAGCAACAGCGGCGTTTGCGGCCGCTGATGAGTATCTCACCGCCAGCGACGCACCACGGGCGGGCCCTGAGTCCTAGCGGGTCACAGCCGTGAGCAGTCAGTCAACGCCTCGGAGTGTCTACCTTGCTGCTTGATAAAAGCGGTCAGGAGTTATTCATCACCCGGGGCTTGTGGCTGCGGACTGGTCGATGAAGCACGTGCCTGAGGGCCCATAATGAACTCCCGGGTGCGCTGTTGAGTTGGGTTCTCAAAGACCGCCCGAGTCGAGCCTCGCTCGATGACCTCACCAAGATACAGGAAGACCACACGATCGGCGATCCGCTGGGCCTGACTCATACTGTGGGTGACCATGATGATTGTATACTCATTGGCAAGGTCGATCAGCGTCTCCTCAACAGTTTCCGAGGAGATCGGATCAAGCGCCGAGGTTACCTCATCACAGAGCAGCACATCCGGTTCAACCGCCAGCGATCGGGCCAGACAAAGCCGTTGAATCTGTCCTTTTGAGAGCTCGGCCCCCGGTGCGTCAAGTCGATCTTTGACCTCTTCCCAGAGGTTGACACGTTTAAGCGTCGCTTCGACAAGCCGGTCAAGTTCGGCCGATGAGTCGCACTGAGCGTGAAGTCGCGGGCCATACGCGACGTTTTCATAGATTGAGACTGGCAAAGCGGTTGGCTCCTGTGGCACATAGCCAATCTGTCGTCGCAACTCCGGGATTGGGACATCGGTATCATACACTGAGGTATCGCCCAAACGCACATCGCCGGTGATCTCGACATGTTGCTTGATGTCGTGTAATCGGTTGAGCGACTTGAGCAGCGTTGATTTCCCACATCCGGAGGGCCCGATGATGGCGGTCAACTGATTTGGCTCAAAGGTGATATCAACACCGCTGACAGCTTCTACAGGGGTGTCTCCAGTGTACGTTACCGCTAGGTCATGTGTTGTGAGTGATCGATGAGTCATGATCGGCCTCCATGTGGTGTATATCGCGCATATCGTCCGGCTAGCGCCTTTGAGAGAAGGATCAGCCCAAGAACGACGACAATCAGCAGGAACGACGCCGCATAGGCGTGTGATCGGACCTCAGGATTAAACGACATTGCTTGATCGAAAATCAACACTGGCAGTGTTGTTGCCGGTTCGAACAGGCCACCGGGCATACGCGTGCTTCGACCGGCGGTAAACAGCACCGTTGCCGCGTCACCAATACCCCGGGCAAAGCCCATAACAACCCCTGCAATGATACCTGGGGCAGCTGCTCGGATGGTCATCAGCATCGCTTCACTGCGCATGGCGCCCAGTCCGTAAGTCGCCTCGCGTACGGTCTCCGGAGTTGAGCGCAACGCCTCATCGATATACCGCGTCATAATCGGGTACTGGAAGATGGCAATCGCAAGAATCCCAAAGAAGAGACTCGTTTGGGCGCCAATGGCAATCACGACAGTTAACACAAAGACACCGTAGACAATCGGTGGAGTCCCCCAAAGCACATTCAAAAACAACGTTGT
>JBEQBL010000192.1:0-3980 GCA_041639835.1 Salinarchaeum sp. | reverse complement strand
AAGCCCCGAGGCATTCGCCTCGACAGCCTGTAAAATGGGGCAAAAGATTTAATACGCATAACATAAATGAACAATAGTGATGGATCGGTTTGATGCAAACTACGGCATTGGATGCCTGAACCCAGCTGATACGCCAACGTATGGCGACCACGAGGATGCTCAGCCATCTCCAGAGGGTTCTGTTGTCTCCCGTAATGGACAGCAGGCAGCCGACTAGCACCGTCCAACAGAGCACCAGAATCGGTGGCACTACGTGGCCGTGATATACAGCTGCTTTAGCAGTTTCAAGGCGGAGCCCCCGGCCTCAAGAAGCGAGGCGCGTCTGCGCCGAGGGAGTAGGGAGGAGTAGTTTACTGAGTGCACAGTGTGGGCACAGCGGTAGTATACGACCGGCTAGTGTGATACTCTTCATGACGGATTACTGATCTCAAAGTATGACCGGTGACAGCATTGACAGGAAAGGTAAGACCTCGAGCAGTCACGCCCCTGTCCCCGCCTGAGTACGACGCGAGTGCACTGTTAATAGCACTGACCAGCAGCACTAGCCATTCACACATAATAGCACCACGACGGTACGGTCCGTGAGAACCAGCTTGAGCCGGAGTGTGTATACAGACCGGTACACCAAGCGGGATGATACTTAGGAGAAAGTCCGGTGTATGGGTTATCGCGCGACTCGCCCAACAAGGGGCGACACTTCACTCGAGGTTTGCCTCAAGATCGGCCATGAACGACCGGTGGAGCCGATAGAAGAGGTACATACCGCCTACCCAACCAATGATTCCATAGCCTGCGTATGCAATCGCGGGAAGCTCGGCTCGGAAATACAGCGTCGCGCCGACGGCGACATACACGACGACAAACGCAAAGAGAATGCGAATTCCTGTTTGTGAAACCTGCTGTCGTGGGTCCGTCATAGCTTGTGGTAGTGGTGTGTCCGTGAGGCGATGATGTTAGTGTTGGGGCTCAGAATGCTTCAAACAGTCCCGAGGCAATCAGGGCAATGGCCGCAAAGATCGCGATCGCGACAGCCCACGTCCGCTGTGGGTGCAACTCAGGGAGGTCAACTTCCTTGTAGGACATGTACAGGGCAGCCAGGTACATCAGCCCGATTGCTGGCGCAAACAAACTGCCTGAGATGGCAAACAGGATCAGCGGCGCCTCAATAATGAGATTAAGCGCCAGTGGCACTGCAGCAAAGAGCAGGACTGTGGCGCGGAAAACGCTCGCTCGGGTGATATCAAAGCGCTCGAAGACGCCGTGAATTGCAAAGGCGTCCTCCCACAGTCGGGACATCCCATACAGCGGACCAATCAGTGTCGAGAACAGCGCCGCCATGATGGTAATAAGGAAGATCCATGCTGCCCATTCGCCGTAGACCTGCGTGAAGATCCCGGCCATTTCGGGGACAACATCAAACCCATCTGGCCGGATGCCCCGTTGATGTAACGTCGCAGCGGCGGCCGTCCACATGAAAAACGAGAATGTTCCCAACAGAATTGAGGCAAAGATATTCTGTAGGAAGACGATCTCTCCCCAGCCCTTGAGTCGACTGACTTCTTCGGGCGTGAGATCCTCTTTGGTGATGTCGTGGCCTCGGGCCTTTGGCTCAAACATACCCATTACCTTGTCCTTCGCGAACCATACATAGGAGACAGTTGGCCCAAAGCCAGCGCCAATCCAACCAAACATCGTCATCACGAAGGCAAAGCCGCCGACACCGAGCCCATCAACGTAGCCGGGGACCGTCGGGGTAAGTCCGGTACCAAGACCGTTGATCCAGCGGTCGGCAGTCATGATCGACGCCGCGGCGATCATGATCAAGAACACCCACAGCAGGGCAGTCGAGAGCTTTTCAACAAGTTCGTAGGAGCGGAGGAGGACAATACTGATGCCGAGAAGTGTCGTGGCAATCATCCAGAAGGCCGTCCCATCGAGGCCGGCCAGCCCCCCAAGCGGTAGCATCTCTTGGGCCGCGCCGGCAGTCTCACCGAGGTGTCCCGAAAGCCCGATCGCATAGATGAGACCGCCAAGGAACACATAATAGAAGATCCACCGTAGCCACGGGCGTTGTTTATAGAGCGTCCCGAGGAAGGTCTCGCCACTCATGACGCCATACCTGACGAGGTAATACTGTCCGAAAATCTTGGTAAAGGTGATTAGGGGGATCAACCAGATCGCCTCCATCCCGAGGTAGGCCCCGCCAATGGGAACGCTGAGAGCTTCACCACCGCCGATCTGGGAGGCGGTAAAGACCCATGCTGGACCCATGTGATCGAAAAAGCCTCTGATCGACTCTGGCGGCTCGGAAATCCGGTGGCCATCCTCCGTTTGATTCAACTCCGCACCGCCGAACCCGGCGACAGCTTCCGCCCCGGACTCGGTTTCGGTGCTCACGTGTACTCACCCACAGATTGAGTCCCGGCCACCGTCCAAAGCGCCCGGTCTGGTAGATGTTTGCTTGTGGAACGTGACAGCTCCCGGCATGCCACCCCACCGTGGAGGAAGGTCACAGTCTGATTTAACGTCGCGTTGCAGCACATGCTCTACCCGTATCAATGAATATAATAAAATAACATCTAAGAAAGGCACAGAATTTGCATTATCGTAAGTTACATTAAGGAGATGAATCTGGTCGGGGCTGTTAACAGCCTCCGGAAGACGATCAGCTCTCTTGACGCACCGTTACGACCGGCCTGTCGGTCTCCAGTAACACTGGTTGAGAGACACTTCCAAGGAGCACCTTGCCAACCGGCGTCCGCTTGCGTGAGCCGATAACTAGATACTCGGGATCAACCTCATCGGCGACTGCCATGATACTGGCAGCGATCCGTCCGCTTGGAACATCCCGCTTGCCCGTCTCCGGTACGATCCGAATGGTTGGATCCTGCACTGCGGTCGTCACCGTGGCGACTACCTCCTCAAGGGCATCACGTGTCTCCGTCTCATCGTTCTCCTCCGGCATCACGTGCAAGAGAAGTAACTCTTGTTCGAGGCCGGTGGCAAGTTCCTCGGCCGTTTCGATGATCGGTGCGCTGGCCATCGTGTCATCGATGGCGGCGAGTATCGTCATGAGTAGATTGGTATAGCGCCTGGTGGTAGCTCCGAATTTCAGGTACTCTACGATTGCTTAGCGGGACGCGAGTTGTTCCCTGGCGGCCTCAAGGAGAATCTCGCGTTCGGCTCGGTCGATCACTTCACGGACAGTGTCGACAGCATCGATGTTCGCTGAGACCGACGAGATGCCTTCCTGGACAAGGAACCGGGCCATCTCCGGCTTCGAGCCCGCCTGTCCGGTAATCGTTGTTTCGACGTCGTGTTCGTTGCACGCTTCGATAACCTCGCTGACCGCATCAAGCACGCTTGGGTGAAGCTCATCAAACCGGTCGGCGACTTGCCCATTGTTACGATCAACCGCGAGGATGTACTGCACGAGGTCGTTTGTCCCGAGTGCGACAAAGTCGATCCCTGTCTCAATAATTGCGTCGATCTGGCGGACGCTAGCAGGGGTCTCAATCATTGCGCCCCAGGTCCGGTCGTCTGGACTGATACCAACCTCACGCATCAACTCCCGGGCCTGGGCGACATCCGCCGGATCGTTTGGCAGCGGGAACATCACCCGCAGGTTGTCATAACCCTGTTCGTAGACGCGCCTGAAGGCCCGCAACTCAAGTTTCGTTAACTCAGGTTCATCAAGTGAACGGCGCACACCCCGCCAGCCTAACATTGGGTTGTGCTCGTGGGGCTCCTCTTCACCACCTTCGAGTTCAGCCAACTCGTCTGTCGGAGCGTCAAGCGTCCGAGCCTGAACTGGCCGGGGATAAAACGGATCAGCGACCTTGATGACCTCCTCGGCCATCGCCTCGACAAACGCCTGCTCGCCATGATCCTGAACGTACCTACGTGGCGTCTTTTGCATCCCGAGAATGATATGCTCACACCGCAAGAGCCCAACGCCGTCCGCGCCGGTCGCGGCGGCG
>JBEQBL010000191.1:0-4019 GCA_041639835.1 Salinarchaeum sp. | reverse complement strand
CTCTCAATCCGGGCAATCAACGGCTGAGAGACATCCGCTGCGTCCGCGAGTTCGCTTTGAGTAAGTTCCAACTCCTCGCGGCGTTCCTTCAGATCAGCAGGGGTCGGCAGACTCATATCCGAGATTACCACAGGTTATAGAATAAGTGTTATGGGTCAATCAGGTCAATTAGGCATTGATCGCCTGTTCAATAATCGACCGTGCCCGATCAAACACAAGTTCGGGAGCAATCAACACCACATAGCCATCCTGATCCTTTGACTCGATGAGCCCCTCCATCCATTCGTACTGTTCTGGAGGATCAGTAACGGCCGCTTTGTCAACGCCTGTGACCCGGTGGACATCATCAACAAGCCAGCCGACTGTTGCCTGCTGGTCTGTCCGATCGGAATCAAAAACAACAATGAGTCGATCAGCAGCCGGCTCCCCCGGCGGGTCAAGAACGACCGTCGGATCAATAACAGTTGTAACACGGCCGCGAAGATCGATGACGCCTGCCACACAGTCGGGGGTGTTTGGGACACGGGTGATATCGCGTTGCTCAACAATCTCATCGACGTAGGTGACATCAAATGCATAGCGTTCCTCACCCAGTTCGATTTCAAGCGCCCGCATTACCTCGGTGGCTGCTTGCTCGTCCGGAGAACGCTCAGGAGACTCCTCCATGGACGCGGTATCATCCGACGCAGCATCGGTAGCTGTCGACTGAGCGTCCGTGATGGCTGCAGAGGATTGCTCAGCAGTATCGGAGTCGGCGTCTGTAGCAGGCGCTGACGGCTGGTCATCGGGGGCATCCGAGGTGGCAGCGTCGTTGATACGTTCCTCACGGAGTTGACGGATGCGTTGTGCACGGTCCATGCGGTTGCGGTGGATATCGTCTGTAGATTCACTCATGATTGGTGTTGATGGGGACTCGAAAGCGGGCGAGCGGTTGTTGTTTCCGATGCTGGTTGCCAGTCAGCAGGCCATGGTTGGGTCAATTGGTCCTCAATATCGGCCGCCATCTCACGGAAGGCATCGACAGCATCCGTCGCCGGTGCATGTGCAAAGACCGACTCACCAGCGGCGAAGGCCCGCTGGAAGACAGCTCGATCAGGGACCGTCCAGACCGGGATATCGTGAAAGACCGTATCGAACCATTGGAGCATCTTGTTGTTTTCATCGGTGCCCGCAAAGCGGTTGGCAACCAGTCCAACTTCGGTGATAGATCGGTCTAACTGGTCCTCAAGAGCTGTGAGTTGGTTAATAAACAGCTCAACGGCCCGGACAGATGTTGTTTCCGTCAGCGCCGGGACTAAGACGTTGCCTGCGGCTGCAATCCCAAGATCGGTCAACCGGCCATAGGATGGTGGGGCATCGATCAAAATGTAATCATAGGCCGAGGCAACAGGGGCAACAATCTGTCTGAGCGTGTCAAGCTCGTCGTCAGTGATAGCGGTCTGGGGGGTGGTGGACTCACTGACCGGCGATGGATCGGCTGAGGCACCAGCCACCGCCGCAATCGTCAGTTCACGTTCGGCGTGAAGCATCTTGATATTGCTTGGTAGCAGATCCATCTCGGGATGGCCGACGATGAGCTCCTGAACGTCTGTTTGCGCCGGGGCAAGGAGGGCATCAAACAGCGTTGGCGCGGATGCATCGTATGCAGAGGCGTGCCCGAGGCCCTCGGTGGCGTTGCCCTGTGGATCAAGATCAATGAGCAGGACATCATGACCACGGGCATGCAATGCGCCGCCAAGATTGATCGTGACAGTCGTCTTCCCGGTACCGCCTTTAGCATTTGAGACACAGATCCACGTTGCGGAGCCGGGAGTCGCCATCATTTCAACATGGTTGGCTGCGATACAAAAATCCATGGACAGGGTGAATACGGCCCGATAGCTCGGAACACGGCAACAGTGGGCTCACAGAGTGGCGATATCAAGCAGATACATGATATCCCCATCGCCGAGGATGGCGGTGCCACTAAGCCCTGGCGTGCCACCAAGCATTCCCTCAAGTGGTTTGACAACTACCGTCTGCTGCGCTCGAACACGGTCACAGCCGATAGCAATACATCGCTCATCCGGATCAACGCGAATGAGATTTCCAGCCCCGTTGGTATCCGCTTCCGGCACGGCAAAACGATCGGCAAGTTCGATTACCGGATAGATGTCATCACCGTATTCAACAACCGGGTCGCCATCAAGGGTGATGGCTGCCTCACGTGGGAGGATCTCATCGACGTGTTTAATCGGAATACCATATTCCTCATCGCCGACCTGCAGAATTAACACCTGCACGATAGCCATCGTCACCGGCAATCGGAGGGTCACCGTAGTCCCCCCACCGGGCGTGCTTTCAACATTAATCGACCCGTCAAGTCGGGTGATCGTTTCATGAACAACATCCATGCCAACCCCGCGACCACTGACATCGGTTACCTCATCGGCGGTTGAAAAGCCCGGATGGAAGACAAGATCATACAGCTCTGATTCTGAGAGGTGGTCAAGTTCCTCGGGCGTCCGCAGCCCCTGTTCAAGTGCTGTTTCACGGATAGCCTCATCGTCAAGGCCACGGCCATCGTCCTCAACTTCAATGATAACCTGATCACGCTTGCGCTGGGCCCGGAGTTCAATCGTGCCTTGCGGTGGCTTACCCTGCTGTGTGCGCTCTTCGGGCGGTTCAATCCCGTGATCAACAGCATTGCGGAGGATATGCGACAGTGGATCACCAAGTTCAGTCAGAATTGAACGGTCAATTTCAACATCGCGGCCGGTGATCTGAAAGTCAATTTGCTTGTCCTGTTCGCGGGCAAGATCGCGAACAAGCCGCGGAAATTTCCCGACAATCGTCTCAAATGGAACCAACCGCATATCGATGACCGTATCCTGAAGTGTCTCGGTGGTCTTCCCAAGTTCATCGATATTCTCACGGAGGTTCTCTGGATCGCCGTTTTCGATGCCTCGTTCAAGACGCACATGGCCGGTCACAAACTGTTCAACAAGCCGGTACAGTCGATCCAACTGCTCAACGTCAATCCGGACGGTTTCGATTTCATCAACAACGGCATCAGTCTCAATACTGCCGGAGTCATCGGCTGTGTCGGAACTGGCTGGGGAGCCAGTCTCAAGTGTGTCGGTGATATCATCGGCATCAACAGCACTAACAGGACCGGGATCAGAGGCAACCTCCGTAGCAGTGGAGACATCCGGGGCATCGACGAGGACCTCGAAGGACTCAGCAAAGTCACCATTCTCAAGTGACGCCCGTTCGGGATCAGTAGCCAGCAATGAGAGATGATCCTCAAGGGCTTCAAGGACAAGCATCGCATCAACGCCTTTCAGTTCACCTGGATCGATGGTAATCGACAGAGCGATAGCTCGTTCAGAAACAGCATCGGCAGCAACAGTGGCAGCAAGTGAAGAAGCAGTATCCGGGTCATCACCAGACACAGCAGTGGACGCAGCCGATTCCTCACCCAAGGGCGCACGAAGTTGGGTGATCGTCTGATCCGGAGTAATCTGCGGGGCCCCCTGATCATCGATATTATCGAGGGCCTGTTCAAGTTGATCAACCCCGGCAAACAACAGATCCATGATATCGGGCGAGACAGCAAGCTGTCCGTCACGGATCGCATCAAGCAAGTCTTCAATGGCATGGGCAAGATCACTGGCGGCGTCAAATCCCATGGCCGCAAAGTTCCCCTTCAGTGTGTGTGCCGTCCGAAACACGTCGTCTACCGCGACGTCGTCAGGGTCACGCTCCAACTCGAGGAGTGCGTTGTTCAGTTCCGTTATCGACTCCTCGCTCTCCTGAACGAACTCGTCTAGGTACTCACTCATGCGTGTGCCTCCTCTCGCTGTCGTTTCCGTTGCTGGTCGCGCACCGCCTCCCGGACGACCGACGGGAGATCCCCGGTCGAGGCCACTCTGTCGACGGCGCCCGTGTCGATCGCCTCGCCCGGCATCCCGAACACGGGACTGCTCTGTCGGTCCTGTGCGACCGTCGTTCCGCCGGCGTCGGCGACGGCCGCGACG
>JBEQBL010000190.1:0-4021 GCA_041639835.1 Salinarchaeum sp. | reverse complement strand
GTCTGGGGCCATGTGTACCCGTGAGCGATTGAGCGTGACGGTGGTATTGGCATCAGTTCCGGTGTCGATGTTGGTAACCGGCGACCTAAACGAAAGCGTCCGGGTACGGTTCCCGTGATTACTGACTGTGAGTTCGCGCGTGCGGGTTGTATTTGTCGTCAGTAAGCCAGCATCGGTAATGGAACCGTCAACAACGATCGTTGGATCCAGCGCCCGCTCGGGGACAATTACACCCCCACCCTGGGCGTACGCGTGAGCCTCTGGTAGTGGGCGGGCGGTACTAACCAGTCGATGTTCGATGGCCTGTGGCGAGAGCGTCGGAGTAGCCGCAAGCATCCGGGCAGCAACCCCGGCGACCTGTGGGGCAGCAATACTCGTTCCCCCGCGGTAGGCATAGCCCCCATCCAGCGTTGGGACATGTCGCGCCCCTGGGGCGAGAAGTTCCGGCTTGAGCGCGCCGGCTGGCGTCGGCCCCCGGGAGGAGTAGCTGGCCACTTGGTTGCCACTGCTTGCCCCGACGGTGATCGCCCCCGGTGTCACACCCGGGGTGGTGATCGACCGTCCTGTGCCCCGGTTGCCCGCAGAGGCAACGACAACAACATCACGGGCGGTTGCCCACTGAACACTCTCGGCAATCACTGAACTATCGCTACCAACGTACTCCAGGCTCATGACAATGATATCTGCGTCGGCCTCTCTGACCGCATACTCAACGCCTTCAGCGACCGTTGTCGCCCGACTGGTGCCCTGTTGTCTGAAGACACGAACGTCAATAAGATCAACCCCCGGTGCAACCCCGCGATAGCGTCCATCGCTTGCTGTGCCCGTCCCGGCAAGCACCCCGGCTACCATCGTGCCATGACCGTCGGTATCACGAGGGCCGGCGGATGCATTGGTCGAGCCAGTGGTACTATCGGTGGTGTTTGACGGGGATCGCGGCTGTGATGCTGTCAGATCAACGCGGTCGACGACTTGCCCCCGGAGGTCGGGATGGGTTGTATCAATGCCACTGTCGACTACGGCAACTCGGATGGGATCTGTCTCCTCTGCTGACTCCAAGTTTGTTGCTGGCGGAAGGTTGATCGGTGATGTAGCCCCGGTGGCACTGGCAGGCGGCGATTGACTGCGAGGTGATGTTTCAGTTGGGCGGACTCCCTGATCGTACTCGATTCGCGTGATCTCCCCGGCTGCAAGCAGTGATGTCAGTGTTCCCTTGGCCGCCGTTGTTGTCGGGAGCTGTGCACTGACAGCATCAGTGGTCGGAATTGGACTCACATTTTCGAGTCCGGCGGCGGTAAGTCGCTCCGGTGGGACTGTTGTGTGCACGATCACCGGCCAGTATCCACGCTCGGCGGCCGTTTTGACCGTGCCCAGGGCAAAGAGATCGCGGTCGTATTCCTCAATCGTCTTGGTGGCCGGCAGGAGATACGTCTGGTTGTTGATTCTCACCTGAGTGATTGATGCCGACTGTGGAGGAGACTGTGCCGTTCCAGTCTGGGTGTGCAAGGATACCTTGCCCCCGGTTGGAAGGCGCACCACCTGTTCGTTGTCAGTTGGTGCTGCCGGTGGCTCCGGTGAGGAGAAGGCGGTGGTGTTTGTGACCGATAGTGATTCGGATGGTGTTGCTCCGACTGTCGGGACCAACAGCCCGATACCCATCACCGTGATAAGACAACTTATCGCTAGTAGCACGCCACCACGCCGGCGCGAAACACCCATTATGAGTGGCTACGATGTCCGTGGACATAGCCTCCATGGCTTCTTTTGGACCACATAATGTGAGTGGGTCAGACCGTGTGGACGAGAGGCATTCATCAGTGCCTGTCATCGCTGATCCAGTCGGGCCCACAGGAACAGGGCCGGTGGAAGCGTGACAATCGCGGTCAGATAGGAATAGATCACGCTGATGAACATCAACAGCCCGAAGGTTCCAAGAATCGGGCTAATGGCCAGCACCAACGCCCCGGCTCCAAGCCCGGTTGTCAGCATACTGGCGGTCAATGCCCCGCCGGTCCCCGAAAGGGTCGTGACCAACGCGGCGTAGGTATCCGGCTCAATGTTGTACTCATCGATGAACCGGTGGGTGATGTGCACCGAGTAGGCCACCCCGACACCGATGGTTACCGACAGCAACGTTGCCGTTAGCGCATTCAGTGACAGCCCGACTAATCGCATCGTCGCCACCAGCAGAGCAACGGTGATCAAAATCGGGAACATGTTAATCACGCCCAGCAGGGGTCGGCCCTCAAGCAAGCCATAGACAACCATGAGGAAGACGCCAGTTAGGATAATGGCGATTGCCAGACTTTGAATTGAACTCTCGAAGATCACGTCACTGACTGCTGAGAAGACCACAATCTGGCCGGTGGCGACGGCTGACTGCCGGAACTGTCCGGCAAACTCACCGGCTTCCTCGGCAACAATGCCTTGATCGGCATCGCCCTCGACAGCATACTCGATTCTGGCTGCATCCCGGTCGTCGGTCAGATACTGATCCACACCAGCATCGGCGGCCTCAAGAGCTGTGTAGATCTCCCTGAGATTGCGATCCGGCACGCCATCGCCATTCCGGTCGTTGCGCTCAACGAGGGCATCAAACTCAGGATTGGCAGCCCGTTCGGACTCGATCAGACTGAGAATCCCGGTGGTATCCGGCTCGCCACCACGGGTCACAAAGGTATCGGGCAGATCATCGTTTGGCTGCTGCAGCGCCTCTAGGCTATGATCTTCGGTAAAGGAGCCCTCAAGATATATTGTCACCGCATCATCCTGACTCCCCTCGAAGTTCTCCTCGATAAAATTGAGATCCCGCGTGGCGGTGTACTCACCCGGAGAGATGGCCTCCGGAAGCGGTTCGATATACCACGGCTGTTCTTCCGGCGGCAGGAAATCCTCAAACTCGAAGGACTGGTCGACACCTTGGCCGTAATCGGCAGCGGCGCCACCAATGGCGATGAAGACGAGTACGAAGACAAGCGGGCTATACCGAGTCACCGTTGCCCCGATGGACAGGGCTCGCCCAAGCAGTGAGCCCTCCGAGGCCAATGGTTGACTGCCGAATGCCGGGAAGTTGATGCGTTCCCGGGCATCATCAAGCGCGAGTTTGGCGGCGGGCATCCCGACCCCGAAAATCAAGAGGGTGAAGAGAATTCCTGTGGCCGCCACAAGGCCAAAGTCGCTGATCGGACCAAGGTCGCTGACGACGTTAGCACCAAAGCCAAAGGCCGTGGTAATCGCGACGATAAAGAAAGCCACCACCAGCTGGCGGGTTGCAATCCGCATTGATTTTCGGGTTTCATATCCTTTGACCCGCTCTTCACGATACCGGTTGATAGCGTGAATGCCAAAGTCCACCCCGACAGCCAGCAGCAACACCGGGACCGAGACCATCGTCTGGCTAAATGGAATCCCGGCATGGCCCATGAAGCCAAACGTCCAGATCAGGGTCATGATCAACGCCACCAGCCCCAACATGAGATCCACCGGATCCCGATAAGCAACGATCAGGAAGATCAGGATGAGGATAATGACCACCGGCACCACAATGGCCAGTGAATCCCCGGTAACATTCGCGGTATCAGCATCGATGATGCCCGAGCCAAAGGCTCGTAGGTCGCCATCGGAAGACTGTGCCAGCGAGCGCATGGTCAGTTGGATCTCCTGGCTGGCATCACTCCCGGCATCCGGCGGCAAGTCGTGTGACACGGTCGTGACCGCGGCCGTTGCGGTTGCTGACTCGGGATTGTAATCCTCCGAGACAAACGACTCAATCCGCGGCGAGGCGCCAATCTCGCGAATCGTATCCTTGATTTCCGCCTCGCTGGTCCGTTCAAGCACACGACGCTGTTCGGTTGGGGTCTGTGCGGTTGGGTCAATGGCCGTCGCCACGATTGTTGGCGGGCCGGTGGCGCCCTCAACGCGCAGATCGCCGCGGTCATCAGCCCGTTCGATAAGCCTCGCCATCCGGACCAGTGATTCCTTTGAGAGAACATCACTGCCGGACTGGATCATTGAGGTGGCT
>JBEQBL010000189.1:0-4022 GCA_041639835.1 Salinarchaeum sp. | reverse complement strand
GAATTTTGTTTATTAGCCACGGTGAAGACATAGCCGTCTGCGTCACGATATCCACGGTCACCGGTGTGAATCCACTGGTTCTGACACGCCGCAACTGTTGCCTCCGGGTCATCGTAATACCCGGTCATCATCGTATTTGCCTGTGCCGGACGAACAACAATTTCTCCAGGATCATTGGTGGCAACTGGCCGGTCAGCCTCATCGACAATATCAACCGTCGCGTATGACACAGGGGTCCCAACACTTCCGATTCGTCGGTCATGAATATCATTCCACAATGAGATACCCGTTTGCGTCGTTCCATAGCCCTCAAGCACAGTAATCTCATATCGCTGTTCGAAGTCCCGAATTAATTCTCGATCGTGTCCAAAACTATAGCCATGGCCGATCGCCAATCGAACCGGATTGTTGGCGTACTCAGCAGCGATATCCTGATTATACAACACCGGCAGCATACGACTGAGGTATAAAAACACCGAAGCATCGTACTCCTGAACCTGCTGCCAGAACTGCTGGGGTTTGAACTGATCAAGGAGAACAAACTCGCTGCCTGATACAAGTGCTCCCATTACGCCTGTTTGCAGGGTGAAAATACTGTACAACGGAAGGCTTGTTAATACGGTGTCAGTCGTATCAAACTCAAATAGCTGGTCGCCAGCCTCGATGCCCGCAGCAACAAACGCATACTGTGGCAGCATGACTCCAGCTGACGGGTCGGCGGTGTCGTGCTGTACAAATAACACCGCCGCTGTATCGCTCTCTGAGCGTGTTACTGATAGTGGTTTGGCACTGCCAGTCGCAAGGTCATCATACGGAAGATACTGCTCCGCTGTCGTTTCGCCGACGAAATATTCCGTTGTGAGATTTGTCTGTTGGGCACGCACATTCTCGTACTCGGGACGGGTAGCTGCATCAATAAAAATTGTATCGCCATCGACACGTGAGAGGACATCAGTCAATGTCTGGTCAGTAAAACGTGTATCAACCGGCACAGCAACCCCACCCGCTTTCGCAATGGCTAATAACAATAGCAGGTATTCCGCCGAGTTATACAGGTACAGACAGACATGATCACCAGGGGAAACGCCCTGTGCTTGGAGTGAATTGGCGATTTGCGTTGATCGATGGTCAACCTCGGCGTAACTGAGCGTTGTCTTAGCGTCGTGATAGAACAACCGATCACCGTACGTTGTTGCTGCCGCAGTAACAGCCTCTGGGATCGTTCGGACCGTTTCGAAGGCGGTTGTGTCAGTCATGGAAGGTCTCATACAGCTGCTCACGAGCTGTCAGTAACTGATCGACAAGACGGTCATGGTCGCTATGCTTGATTGCTGTATATGACTGCCAGAAGACACCAAATCCATGTACCTGTCCCGCAGGCGTCTTGAATCCAACGCCAACAGAGTGAACGCCAATCGCTGCCTCCCCACGTGACCGTGCATAGCCTGTCTCACGGATTGATTGGATCTCTGCGAGGAGTTCCTCAACATCAGTGATCGTCCGGGTCGTGTGGACCGGCAGACCCTGCTCTGCAACGAGCGTCCGGATGGTTGCATCGTCATACAGCGCAAGCATGGCTTTGCCTGGTGCCGTTGTATGAAGATATGATCGCTTGCCAATGCGTCCGTACTCATCGGGGTCAGCTGTCGTATGATCAATAAAGATGCCACGCCCATTCTCTGCGATGAGCCACCAGACCGGGGCTGATATCTGGTTTTCGAGTTCACGAAATACCGACTGAATGGGTTGTTTTGTGCTAATTGCTTCTCTGGCTGCCATGCCATGAGTCAGTAAGCGAAGTCCAAGCCGGTACTGTCCGTCTTGTTCAACAATATAGCCCAATGAAGCAAGTGTCTGAAGATGTGTATGCACGGTACTTTTCGCCACATCAAGCTGTTTGGCGAGATCCTGCAAGGATACAGATCCGTGTTGTTGAATCAATGTGAGAATAGTGAAGGCGGTCTCAACGGACTGAATCCGACGAGACGAGTGCTCCCCGGTCATTGGGTCAGTTACATGTATCGGCCGATATATAGGTATCGGAGCATCCATACTTGTGCCATTGCGGGATGGTGCGAACGGAAAGGAGATCGCCGGCCGCTATGCCGAGGGATCCCACCGATTACGACGACGATGGAGACGTCTCAAGTGCCTCAATGAGTAACTCAGAGACATCGACGATTTCGATGGCGTCCTCATAGCCGCCGGTCTTGCGGCCATCCTCGTACATCGTCATACACATCGGACAGGCAACGACAAACTTGTCAACTGCACTGCCGGCGGCCGTCTCCTCGGTTGCCTCCCGGAGTCGTTCCTCGCTTGGTTTGCTGTCCTGATCCTGATCAAGCCAGAGACCACCACCACCTCCACCACAGCAGTATGCATCCGCCCGATTGCGCGGCATTTCAACCAGCTCGCACCCAGTCGCTGTAATAAGCCGACGTGGGGCCTCATATTCATCGTTATAACGACCAAGATGACAGGGATCGTGATAAGTCACGGTATAGTCAAGCTGCTGTGGGACTGTAAACTCGCCCCGTTCATACAAATCAGCCACTACCTGAGTCCAGTGATGAACATCAATGGCCCCATCTTGGTTCCATTGCTGGTCATACTCAAAGCCGGTAATCGGCATAGCACCAAACTCAGCAAAATCGATCTCCGGGTACTCATGTTTCATGGTATTGTATGAATGTGGGTCCGTACAGACGATTGTCTCAAACTCACAGGCGTCAAAGGTCTCGACATGATGACCGGCAAGATCGACATACAGCAACTCCTCGCCTAACCGTCGCACGTCGTTACCATCGTATTGCTCATCCTCGAACAGAATGCCCCAGTCAACACCAGCGGCTTCAAACACCTGTGCGAGCGCCTGGGCGACTTGCTGGTTTCGGTCATCAAAGCTGGGATAATCGCCAACATACCACAGATACTCTACGGACTCCTCACGGGCGTCCGGTGGGTCAATGTCAAGTGGCGCAGCCCAGTCGGCGCGCTTGCGCTGTGCGTCACCGAAGGTATTACCGCGTTGCATGAGATTCCCGAAGACTTCCTGAATATTTCCATCAACATCACCCTGTTCAACGAGCTGGCGGTTCATGCGGGTAAACGACTTGAGATGTTCAATCTCGACCGGACATGCATCCATACAGGCCATACAGGACATACAAGCCTCCATTGTCTCCGTCTCAATCACGCCACCATCAGCGATAATCGCTGTCTCATCGGCAGCTGGATCAGCATCCACACGTTCGCGATGTGCTTTCAGATCCAAGATAACATTTCGGGGGTCCAGATTACGGCCAACATCATTGGCCGGGCAGACCGATGAACACCGTCCACAGTTCGTACAGGCATCCTGATCAAGTAGTTCTTTCCAAGTGAATTCCTCAATTGAGGAGGCCCCGGTTTCAGCATCAAGATCCGCCGGCACACCAGGCAGTCGGGCACCAGCGGTGTCATCTCTCACGACGACGTTCATCGCTGATGTGAGCATGTGGACAGGTTTCGCATATGGAATCCACGCAATAAATGCAAGCGAGATCAGCGCATGGCCCCACCAGACACCCCAATGAAGGGTCGCAGCCAGACGTTCGGAGAGGCCTAGTCCGTTGAACACAGTGGCGAGTCCATAACCGACAAAGCTCACAACCTCGAATGCGGGCATCCCGGTACCATAGATCCGCAGACCCTCAAGAAGAAGTCCACTGACACCAATAACGGCAAGCGAGAGCACAAACAGATCGTCCTCGGTCGTGGTATGCTCACCCCATAGTCGATCCATACGCACCCAGTAGCGTCGGTAGATTGCCATGCCAAGGCCAACAACAAATAGCAGGCCAAAGGCATCAACAGCAAACTGATAGGCAAGATATAGATCCCCCGTCCAGAAGGACCCGACAACCCCGCGAACAGACTCATCAATAAATAGAATCGATGTTGCAATGAGCAAGACCAGAAAGCCCCACATAATGAACGTGTGCATCACGCCGGCCACCCAGTCTCGATCAAACTGCCCC
>JBEQBL010000188.1:0-4029 GCA_041639835.1 Salinarchaeum sp. | reverse complement strand
TGTAGAAGCCGGCAAAGACGAGACCGAGGACCGCCAGCCGAATGAATAAATACTGGAGGCGTGCGCGAGTACTGATAGTCTCCCCGTCGCTCCCAGCTTCGGGCTTTGACATACTTATATCAGCGTACCAAAGCTAATAAGCACCCGCATGCCGCCGATGGTTAGTCACGGACTGTGTTTCACAGGTGGTACAAGGCGGATGCCACAGGGCGTGACCCCGAGGCCGTTGACCCTATAAACTGAGGCCCTACGCTGTCCGTAATACCGATGTTGGCAGCCGTTCTCGTTGTTTGACCGGATCTTCTGGAAGCGACAATGGCGAGTGCTGTGTTGCCTCCGGACTGACCCATACAGCAGTGGTCGATTTCTCACTTGTCTCGTCCTCACTTATCGGGGTTACTGCACCGACAGTGAGTGTCCGATCGTCCAAGGTCAGCCGGCGACAGTATGGCAACACTGTTTCCGATGGTGTCCCCGCAAACACCGGATAAAGATGCGCTCCACCTCCTGTCGGATCTTCGCCGATAAAGAGCGCTGTTGCATCCAGTGACTGAAGCTGATTGACAAGCGCTGGCAGTGATAATTCAACCGTCTCTAGTGCTGTGCGTACCCGATTACGTCCTGACGTGGCATCAACTGCGGGTCCTTTGTCGGTTTGATCAAACACGACCAGGTGTGACTGTTCCTGACGGATCGTTGGATCGGCCTCAACCTGGAAGGGATAGGGTTGCTCATCAACACGTAGTCGGTCAGCATCAGCGAGTGATGGCGGAACAGTCTCGGCCTGAATATAAAGCCGAAGCGTCTCCGCCCAGTCTGGACGGACAGTCTCTATCCCAAGATACGGAACCCCTTGCTCCTGCAGTATCTCGATTACGTCGGTTAGTTGCACAGTATTAACCGTCGTATCGAGTAATCGCTCGATGAGATCACTATATGTCTCCTCTGGACGACTGCGCTGTGCCAACCGCTCGCCAACTGATTCCTCAACCCAAAGCAGTGTTGGCGTCTCATAGCAATCATCAGGGTACGGTGGTGGCCCAGTCCGCTTGACAGTCTCTTCAGCCTGCTGAATCTTCTCCTCAGCTCGCTGGTAATAATCGGAGACAATTGTTCGTGAGAGTGGGTCCCCATCAGTTGCCCGTCCAATCGCCCAGATATACAGTCCAATAGCCTCATAGGAAAGCTGCTCACTGCCTTCGTGAACAAGATTCCGCAGCACCCAGGTCTGTGCTTCCCGCTGTGAGAGGGTGGTTTCTGCAATAAGCTCATCAATGTACTCGCCGTATAACTGCCGAAGTGTGTAGCAGTATTCTTCAACTTGATCGCGCGTGATCTCCTCAGGTAGTGGATCAAGCGCGGTAAAATCCAACGCTCCTCCGATTGCGTTGAGCTTTCGCGAGGGTTTCCATTCGCGTTGTATTATGACCATAGCTATTGCTATATCAGTAGCACAAAAAAGACGCAGGCTTGATTATATGTGATCCGGGTGACTACTGGAAGTAGCTAACCGGTACCTGTTCAACCGCTTCGGCAACACCGTCCTGTACCTCTAACACGTCAAATGGAACGACCGGTTCAAGATTATCGTTCAGATCAACACTGCCAGAGGCTCCGTCGTAGTTGACCTCATTCTCGGATTCAAGTTCGCTTTTTGCGGTCTCAAACTCCGCCACACCGACTGTTGTTCCCTCTGGTCTGGAGACTTGCTGGATGTTCTCCGCAATTGCGGCGCCTGATGCCTCGCCACCACGCTGAATGGCTAAGGCCTCCAAATACGTCGCATCATACGCATGAGGAGCGAAGAGAGTAATATTCTCCTCACCGCCGATGTTCTCCTGGAAAGTTTCGCTGTTAGCTGTCTGCGGGGATGTGATATACATCCCTTCGACGATGTCCGAAAGGTCGGAAAGCATCTCCGGCGAATAGATTGCCTCGCCACAGACCCACTGGCCACCATAGCCACCTTGATCCCACTGTGTGAGGATTGTTTCCCCGTTTCCTGGGTACATGACTGCCCCAACGACATCCGGATCATCCGCAAAGACTTCCTCTAATGTGGAACTGTAATCGCTGGTTTCCTGTGAATATCCGACCATGTTCAACGTCTCGCCCTCGAAGTTCTCCTCGGCGACACCTGCTAGGCCCTCGCCGTATGGATTGTTAACATACAGGAATGACGCGGAGTCAGCTTCAACGGTTTGATTCATAATCCGCGCCATTACCTGGCCCTGCTGATTGTCGTTGGGGGCCGTCCGGCCGTAGTATTTGTTTCCGTCATCCTCATTGATTCCAGCATCAGCAAGAGCCGGTGAGGTGTTGCCGTTACTGATCTCCATCACCCGGTTATCACGAGCGATTGGTGCCAATGTGGTCCCAATGCCACTGGAGTAGGGGCCAATGAGTCCAACAATCCCCTGCTCGTTGATCATTGTCCGGAATTTTTGGGCCGCCCGATCGGGTGATCCCTCTGTATCCCGGTTTGTTATCTCAATCTCCCGATCGAGTGGTCCTCCGGCACTGTTAATCTCATCTCGAGCGAGGTTGGCGGCTTCTTGCTGTCCACCACCATAGGCACTGTTTGGACCGGTTACCGGGAACAATGTTCCGAATTGAATCGCTTCCCCGTCTGTGGTGTCCCCACTACCGGTGTCTGTCTCATCATCGCCGCCTGTATCTGATTGCTGTGAACAACCGGCGAGTCCGACTGTGCCGATTGCTCCTGCTGCGCCAAGCCGCTTGAGCGTGTCACGCCTGGTATGCTCAGACATACATTAATATCCCATACGCTTCGTTGTAATGAATGTACCTGTTCACATATAGCAAAATCAATATAATCGTTGTACAATCTTCCGGCAAATAGTACAATCACGCTATCTGGTATATTTCATCTCTACGTTTGTATCAGTTTATCTGGTATATGCGTTCATGTATTGGTATCGAAACAAAACTATCTTAATGATGTAGCTGATGTGGGACGGTAGGACGATATGGCAGCTGAAACCGGTTTGCTAAATGCAGTGGTGACGGGTATCGTTACAGGAAGCATTATTTCTCTTGGAGCGATTGGACTGGCGTTGGTCTATGATATTGCCGACGTTCCAAATTTCGCTCATGGCGATATTCTAACGTTCGGCGCATATGCGGCCTTGCTCGTCAATGTGCCGGGTACAGTGCCTGGGTTCGGTGAGCTTACCGTTGGGTCACGGTCAGTTGGCACACTTGGGCAGGGCATTCTCTTTGTCGTTGCTGCCGTCAGTGTTCTTGGTATTGTTTACCATCTTGGTGATCGCCGTGCGCTTGAGGGCAGCTGGTGGGGGATTGATGTCCCTCCGCTTGTCGGGCTTGGCGTTCATATCCTTCTTGCTGTTCTTGTTGGAGCTGTGATTGTCCTTGGTGCTCCATCGTTTCTGGCGGCTTTGTTGTTCGCAACCGTTCTCACCGGCGCGGTAATCCCTCTGATGGAATCACGCGTCTTTCGTCAGTTCCGTGCTCGTGGAGCATCACTGGCAATGATGCTTATTGTCTCCCTTGCGCTTGCTTTTATTCTCCGTTACGGACTGCAAACCATTTTTGGTGGTGAGATCCGTCGCTATCAGGTTGACTCATCAATTTCCATTGGCGGCTATGTACTGGATATTACACAGGCACAGTTTTTCGATATCGCCGTTGCTGCAAGTGGCCTTGCTATTGACGTCCAAGAAACGGGCAATGAAACAGCTCGGCTCCTTCTGTTGAGCTACAGTTGGCCTGAAATTTTCCTGCTTGTCGGTGGCGCAGTTGCTGTTGGATGGATCGGATATACCCGTCGTCAGGGCACTGCGGCGGTTATTGGTCCGCGCTTGGCTGCTGCTCTTGGTGGTCTTAGTGTTGTTCTCATCGGCGGTGCCGCATTCGCTGGTGGATCATTTCCAAGCGACCCAGCGTATGTTACGCGGGTGCGTAAGTCGGTGCTTCGATTTGGGACTATCCTCACGGCTTTGACGATGATGGGACTGTTACACTATCTACTCCGTGCGACGACACTTG
>JBEQBL010000187.1:0-4030 GCA_041639835.1 Salinarchaeum sp. | reverse complement strand
CCTGCTTGAGCAGTTGGTCGGCTGCTGCTCGGTATCCGTGTAAATCAGCCGCGAGTTCTCGTTTACGCTGACTTGATCGCCGATCGCGTTTGGCACGCAGGTCCTCTCGAAGTCTGGTAATTGGCTTCTCACGGTGCTCGATTGGAAACGTCGGGGTTTCGGGGAAGGCTTCGCGAACCGGCGGTGTTTCACTATCCGTCAACTCAAGCGTTGTAACGATATATTCGCGGGCAGTCGTGATTGCATCCGTATATTCTGCCTCAAGCTCGCGAGCGAGTAATGAGTCGACGCCAGCTCCCTGCTCAACAAGTGACAGTAAATCAGCGCCCTCAACAGTCACATCACGCGCGCGGATCGCCTCCCGTAGGCGGGAGTTTGCCTTTCGCTCAGCATCGGCAACAACTCCATCCAACTCCGCAAGGGCCTCCTCAAGACGATCAAGCTCTGTGTCACCAACCGGACGGCCTTCCGCATCAAGTCGCTCAAGACCGTTTGCCAACGCCTCAAGATCACACGGTGGCTCAAGATCCGTCAGGCGATGTACCTCGATTGCTGCCTGTAGTGACTCACGATTATGTGCGAAAAATGCCAGTGTCCGTTCGGGCAGGATCTCAATTGGGCGGGCGAATGCATCCGGTTCAACACGTACATCCCCTTCAATATCGATTCCCGCAAACGACTCATCAAGGACTGTGACGGTTGCGTAGCCCCGTGCTAATTCAGCTAGCTCGCGCCGATCATCGATAATTTCGACTGAGAGCTCGGGATACTGCTTACGAGCCTTACTATACCGTTCTCCGTCGGTGGTCGCCAAACAGCGATCCCGGACTCGCAGTTCCGAGGGGGCCTCCGGTGGGTCTACATCCTCCAAGGCAGCTGTTATTTCCGCAGTTGGGGTCCGTTCCAAGGCTGTCTTGACACGACTTCGTACTTCTTCAATACGGGACTGGCTTCGCGCGGGATAGAACGTCTCCATGCGGCGTGCTGCATATTCAGTGACCGTTCGCTGTCGAAGTTCCGCAAGAATTGTGTTATAGACCTCCCGCGCTCGTTCTGTTCCCAGAAATCCCCCTGGATCGTTATGACGCGCCCGGATCGCATTTCGCACAATCCGTGCTGCGCGGCCAGCAGATATTCCGGGTGCTGTGGCCACCGTTGCTACATCCCCCTCAGCAAGTGCCTGCTCCGGAGCTTCAAGCTCCCGGAGTGCAGCAGCAGTTTTTTCACCGACCCCCGGAATCGACTCCAGGTCCATCGATACAGTGTTCACAGCCCAGTTGAAAAAGCCATTTGTCTGACCGGTTGCATATTTTGCCGTCCTGATGTTGATCTGTTGGCAGCATGCAGGGTGTATCGACATTGTTAACCTGCAAACGTCTGTTAAGCTGTCCCTGGTTTTCGTCCGGGTTAGCCTCGCCCGGTCCACCGCAACAACAGCAGTGTCCCCTCAAACAGGACAATCATCGTGACAGCCAACAGTAGTGGGGCCATCCCGGTTGGGTCCGGGCCAAAGAAAAACGCCATCGCTCCAAAGCCACCCCAGAAATACAGCCGTCGTCGTTCAAGCCATCGGCGTGTCGTGATACCCATCATAACCGCAAGCATGATCATCAGTGGGATCTGGAAAATTACCGCCAACATACCCATCACAACCAACATTACATTTAGTGTATCCTGTAGCTGAAAGGCCAGTTCGACGGCGCCTTGAACGTCAGAGTAGGTGATGAAATACTTGAATAATACCGGAAGCAGCGCAAAGTAGCCAAATAAAATCCCGACGATCCCAAGAATCAAACTGAGCGGAACAGACGCAAGATAGTATCGTCGTTCCTCCGGATACAGCCCTGGACGCATAAACCGATATGCTTCGTATACAACCACGGGCAAAGCGACAACAAGCCCGGCCAGTCCAGCTACTCGAAGCCGAACAAGTGGGAACTCAAGTGGGCCGTACAGATGTGGCGGCGTACATGCCTCCGCAGCCGGTTGTACCACGCAGGGATCAATTGCTCCCTCGTGGACATCATACCACATGTGAATAATAAGCTCATCTGATGTTGGCAACGCGATGAGAGAGACAATCCCGGCTGCTACCAGCACATATGTCAGGCGTTGTAACAGCTCCTCGATGTGCTCGGTAATCGGCATTTCCTCGTCATCCGGTGGCGTTTCAATACCAACGTCTCCAGTGTCGGCTGCTGGGGGCGGGTCGGACACGACGGGCTGGTTGTCAGCACTCCCCGTCGCCAGTGGATCGGCTTGTTCTTCGTCACCGGACGATTCTGCCATCTGGATGGGGATAGGTGGATGCCCGATTATAGGCTTTTTCAGTGGAGAAGATTGATAGGCAGGAATTGGCAAGTTCGTGGCGATGAGTTCGGCTCTTGATGAGGATACGCTCCGGACCCTTGATTCTGGGCGTCAAACGCTGATGCAAACACTTGCTGCTGCCCGGGCCGAACTCCGGAAGGCGTTTATTGCCTTTGTCATCGCGTTTTTGGGAACTGTCCTTGCGATGCGGTACTATGTGTGGGAATTTCTTCAGGCGAATACCGAATCTCAGCTTGAGAGTGCTGTTGCTTCGGAACTTGACCTCGTTGCCCGCACCCCGTTTGATGTTATTCTGATTCAGGTTAAACTCGGGTTGATCGTTGGAATTCTTATCGGCCTACTTGTGGCCCTGTATCTTGGCCGGAAGGCCCTACTTCAGCGGCTTGATGCTTCCGTGCCGATCACCCGCGTCCGGTTGTACGGCTTTGTGGGTGTTGCGGGACTACTTTCGCTTGGTGGGATTGCCTATGCCTACGGCGTGTTTTTCCCACTGATGTTCAAAGTCCTCGCCGAACAAGCCTTTCAGGCGGGGGTTAAGCCAACATATGGGATCGTTCGGTATACTGAGTTTCTCCTCCTGTTGACACTCTCCTTTGGGCTGGCCGCTCAGGTCCCGCTGTTTGTCGGCGCTCTCTCATACGCCGAAATCGTGTCATACGAGACGTTTCGGGACAAATGGCGCTATGCTGTCTTAGGCATTTTCGTCTTTGGTGCGGTGTTCTCACCACCGGATCCATTTACCCAGATTATGTGGGCGATCCCACTGCTTGCGCTGTATGCATTCAGTCTGGGTATTGCCAAGGTGGTCACGAATGTCCGGCGATCTCGCGAACATGACGGTGCCGTTGATGGGACTCGTTATCGTAACAAAGCTCTGCAAGTCCTTGTCGCCGCTGTTGGTAGCGGTCTTATTACCGGCGGTGTCCTGTGGTTCGACGGCGGCGCAACGCTTGCTACGATTCTTCCTGAGCAGATCTCAGTACCGCTTGTCGGCACCTACTCGATTCCAACAGCCGTATTATTACTCTCCGATCCGCTTGCCCAGGCCGTCCGTGCGCTGCAGGTTGCCCTCCTTGTTGGTGGAGGTGTGCTTTTGATCCACCTGGTGTCGATCCTTCGTGAACCAGTTGTTCCACGATGGGATGAGCCACGGACTATTGATCTTGAACAACTTGACGCAACCGGCGTCAGACAGGCCCCGGAAACGGTGTTTGCGGACCTCTCTGAGACGGAGGCGGTATCACTTGCCCGCGATCATATGGACGAGGAGCCTGATAAGGCACGGGCAATTCTCGACCGCTGGGAGGCAGTCGATGCTGCAACTGAGGCTCCGGATTCCGATGCTGAGGACCCCGCTGAGACGGAGACTTCAGAGGCGGCCTCCTCAACGGTCTCCGATACAGCCTTTGGAATGGCGGCTGCCTTTGGTGACGAGGAGACCGATGAGGACGATATTGGGGGGTATATCTACGATATTCAGTTTATCCTTGGCACGCTCCGCTCCCGCGTGTTTATTCTGTTTTCGGTCTTTCTGGCCGTCTTTGGGGGCAGTTTCGGCTATCTTTACTGGCGAGGAATCGAGGATATCATGCGACAGTTCACAGCCCGTGTTCCCAACGAACAGTTCCGTCCTGGTGCCGGCGCCACTGACCCAACCGATATTGTGGTTGCCTTACATCCTGTTGAGGTGTTGATCTTT
>JBEQBL010000186.1:3615-4032 GCA_041639835.1 Salinarchaeum sp. | reverse complement strand
ACTTGGGAAGGCGATGCGAGCTACTAGTGACAACCGTGAACTTGCCATGATTCGCGGGATCAACACCCGACGTGTGATGATGTCTGTCTGGATTATTGCCGGACTTTTCGGCGCTATCGGCGGCACGTTACTCGGGTTTGTTCTCGCCAATCTCACGATTAACCTCGGATTTAATCTGCTGATTCCGATGTTTGCCGGTGTGATCTTGGGTGGTATTTCGGTCTACGGAGCCATCCTTGGCAGCTATATTGTTGGGCTCGCAATGGAGGTCGGTATCTTTGCAATCCCTGGTCTCGATACGACATACCGGATGCCGGTCGCGTTTGTTGTTTTGTTGCTTGTCTTGCTCATCAAACCCGAAGGAATTACGGGGGGGAACTAAGATGGCGGTCGCTGATGTCCTTGTGTGCTTCCTGT
>JBEQBL010000186.1:0-3605 GCA_041639835.1 Salinarchaeum sp. | reverse complement strand
CCTTTGGGTTGAACATCAAATACGGCCATGCCGGGTTGCCTGATTTCGGTCATGTGGCCTTTTTCCTTGTCGGTGCTTACACAGCAGCCCTGTTTGTCCTCCCGCCAAATGATCCGACCGACTTTACCGAGTATCTTATTGGACTTGGTGATATTCCCGTTCTCGGCACGTGGATTATCGCTGCCGTTGTTGCTGCTGTGGTTGCTGGGGTGCTTGGTGGCTTGGTGGCTTTGCCAACAATTCGGTTACGCGAGGACTATCTGGCTATTACACTCCTGGGGGTCTCAGTCATTTTTCAGCGGGTCATTCAGTCCGAAGAGTGGCTTGCCAATGGTCCGGATGCGTTGCGCGGCTATAGTCCGCCGCTTCAGTCCCTGTTCCCACTTGATATGACTGTACTGTCTAATCTCTTGGCCGTTACCATCGTTGTCGCTATCGTTTGGACGGTCCTGACCGCGGCAGTGATTATCCAAACTCGTCGGTCGGCCTCCGGCCCCCCAGCGATACTACACACCGCCGGCACTGTCGGCACTCACCGTCTCACACCGCGTCTCCCCGGTGGGATTATCGCGACCGCTTCAGTTGCTGGTGTCCTCGCCGCTGCAGTGGCGACTGTTCTGCTCCTGACAACGGGGGCACTGCTTACTGTCGGGATTGTCGTCTCGCTGTACGGCTGGTCGGTACTGACCGTTGAACTACATCAGCGATACAGTGACCTGCCCGGTCGTGTGCTTGTAGCCGGTCTCGCTTTAGGAACTGGGCTTCTCCTTGCGTTACTTCCACTCCCCGTTGCGAATCAACTCGCAACCCAAGTGGTCGGCACGCTTGGTCTACTTGGCATACTTGTTGGCGCCTACTCCTATGGCCTTCGCCATCGCGAGTGGGTCCGCGAAGCGAAACTCACGCTTGTTGCTGTTGGCGGCCTCTGGTTTGTCAGTATCTGGTATTTCCTGCTCCCGTTGTTGGAACCCCTTCGATCCGGAAGCGTGCTTGACGCTGTGACAACATTGTTTACGAATCTCGTGTGGTTCCTCCGGTTCGGCGGTGATGTCGGGATCGACTATCAGATCCTCGCCCTGGGTGCAGTAACCGTCCAGCTTGATTATGCTCGCTTTCAGCTTGCCATCTTCATCGCCGTGATGGGACTTATGTACTACATCCTTGAATCGGCCGTTCAGTCACCCTTCGGCCGTGTGCTCCGTGCCATCCGCAATGATGAGGACGTTGTCCAATCCCTTGGAAAAAACCCATTTATGTACAAAATTCAGGCGATGGTGATTGGATCGGCGCTTGCCGGCATTGCTGGAGCATTATGGGCTATGTACTCACAAGGACTGACATTCCGGACCGGCGAACCGCGAATCACGTTTATCACCCTTCTTATCGTGTTTATTGGCGGGCTTGGCAACAACCGCGGGATGGTTCTTGGTGCAGCCGTCTTCTGGGCGTTCCAGCAGGCAACCTCACAGCTTGCGGGGTACTTCCCCACGGCACTGCGCGAAAATGTTCTTGCCTTCCGTTTAGTTGTGATTGGAGTCTTGTTCCTGTTGATCCTCTATTACATGCCTGATGGTCTCCTTGGGCGTGATCGATATAATGCGGATTCGGAGGTGGACACTTCATGAGCGCAGTTCTTGAACTTGACAATGTCACAAAACGATTTGGTGGTATCACAGCGGTCGACGGCGCTACCTTTGATATTGAGCGTGGATCAATCACCGGGCTCATCGGCCCCAACGGGGCCGGGAAGACAACGACGTTCAATCTCATCAGCGGTTTCTATACGCCTGATGAGGGGACCGTGTACTTTGATGGGACCGATCTCCAGACCCTTATGACCCCTACTCAAACCGAACAGTATGTCTGGGGCGGTGCCGCTGGACTTGTTGGCGGCGTTGTGGGGATCAGCCTTGGCCTTGGTCCACTTGCACTTGGTCCCGTCGGCGGGCTTGGGGCAATGGCTCTTGGTACCAGCAGTGGGGTTGGGATTTATGCCGGACGCAGGCGGCTACAACAGCGAGCCACCACCTCACAGTACAGTCGTCCATATCAACTGGCGCGGGCTGGCCTTGTTCGGACCTTCCAGATTACCCGCGAACTGTCGGAGATGACCGCCCGTGAGAATCTGATGTTAGCACCGTTACATCAGACCGGCGAGAACCTTCTTAATGCGTGGTTCAGACGTGATGCCGTTACAACAGAGGAAGCCCGCGTCAGAGAACGCGCCGATGAAATGCTTGAATTACTTGAGATTGAACATGTGGCCGACGAACAGGCGGGCAACCTTTCCGGTGGCCAACGAAAGCTCCTAGAACTCGGTCGGGTACTCATGCTTGACCCGGCGGTTATCCTACTTGACGAGCCAGTTGCCGGCGTGAACCCAACACTCACGCAGAAGCTGACTGATCGCATCGAAGCACTCAGCGAAGAAGGCTATACCTTCTGTATTGTTGAACACGATATGGACGTTATCATGTCATTGAGCGATACAATCATTGTTATGAACGAAGGACAGAAACTCGTCGAAGGGCCTCCGGAAACGATCCGTGAGGATGAACGTGTTATTGACGCCTATCTGGGGGTGGCATAGTGATGTCACGGTCAGTATCATATCCCACCGAGATATCTCAGCGCCTGGCGAGATGTTGCCGTCAGTGCTTAAAGCCAGCCAATAACGTCTCGGGTCTGCATCTCCCGGTGGTGTCACCGTCGCTTATGAAGCCTCGTCAACGACCACTCCTTTCCTTTACCTGTACCCATGGCACTGCTTGAAGCGCGTAATATCGTGTCCGGATACGGCGATGTTGAGATTCTCCATGGTGTCGACATTGATGTTGCCCCTCAGGAGATTGTCACCGTCGTTGGTCCCAATGGAGCCGGGAAATCAACCCTGATGAAAACCCTCTATGGACTGGTTGACTGCTGGGATGGGACAATTACCCTTGCTGGACAGGATATCACTGCCCTTCGTGCCGATCAAGTCACAGAACAGGGCATGTGTTATGTCCCCCAACGAGCCAATGTCTTTCCGACATTGACTGTCCGTGAAAATTTAGAAATGGGAGCTTACATCAAAGACGAGGTTACAGCCGAAGACTTCGAACGCGTCTGGGATCGGTTCCCAATTCTTGGGGAGCGTCAAACCCAGAAAGCCGGAACCATGTCCGGTGGCCAACAACAGATGCTTGCTTTATCCTCCGCATTGATGATTGACCCGGATCTATTATTAGTTGACGAGCCATCTGCCGGGCTTGCCCCAGATCTCGTTGATGACATGTTTGACCGCCTGTCAGCCATTCGCGAGCAAACTGATACGGCTATTCTCATGGTTGAGCAAAATGCTCGAAAGGCTCTGGCCATCTCTGATCGTGGCTACGTGCTCGATATGGGTGAAAATCGGTTCGAAGGCCCAGGGTCTGCGTTGCTTGAGCGTGATGAGGTCGCTGAACTGTACCTCGGTGGTTGATCTCTTCCTACGGCTAAAGCCGTGAGCTTTCGCCTCGCACTACTGTAATCTCAAGGCCAGGTGCCCCTGGAACCGTTCACGCTTGTGGACTTGCTGGCGATGTTGCTGATTCCGCCGGCCGACCGCTGACCATGCGACT
>JBEQBL010000185.1:0-4055 GCA_041639835.1 Salinarchaeum sp. | reverse complement strand
GCCAATGACTGTGATGCCCGGGCGATTGTTGTGCATGACTCTCTGACCGACATGGTTACACCGGTGCTTGATGAGACCCCACTTGAGCATGTGATTGTCCTTGATGGCGATGGGGACCGGTGGCCAACCTTCAGCGAGGTCATTGCAGACCAGCCAACGACATACGACGGTCCGGACCTCTCCGCGGCGGATCCAATGTCAATCAACTACACTAGTGGAACAACTGGCAAACCTAAGCCAGTGCTTCACAAACACCGGTGGATGTACTGCTTCAAGAAAGTCAATGCACCACACTGGTGGGGGATTGAGGAGGACACTGACTTGAGCTCAGAACTGCTGTGGGCGACTACCGGCACCGGCTGGGCAAAATGGTTTTGGAGCCCGGTTGGGGTCGGGCTGACCACCGGCGCAACCCAGTTGATCTATGACGGTGATTTTGATCCCGAAACGTTCCTTGAGATTATGGAAGCTGAGGGAGTCACAAAGTTGTGCGCTGTCCCGACACAGTATCGGATGTTCGCAAACGAGACCGATCTGAGTGCGTATGACTTGGCTGTCAATGACCTCCTTTCGGCGGGAGAGCCACTGAATGTCGAGCCGATTGAGCAGATGGACGAGCACTTTGGAGTCGTGCCACGAGACGGCTATGGTCAGACGGAGACGGTTGCGCTTGTCACAAACTACCCGGGTATTGATGTCAAACCCGGAAGCATGGGGAAACCAACCCCCGGCGTGGGGACCACACTTGTCAATCTCGATGAAGACACGGAAATTGAGGAGCCAGGAGAGATCGGAGAAATTGCTGTGCCCGTTGAATCGCCCGCCATCTTTGATGGCTACTATGAAAAGCCCCATCTCGATGAACAGAAGCTTGGAGGGGACTATTATCGAACCGGTGATCTAGCAACCGTGGATGAAGACGGGTATTTCTTCTTCGAGGGTCGCGCTGATGATGTGATCATCTCTTCGGGGTATCGCATCGGCCCCTTCGAGGTAGAGGATGCACTTGTCAGTCATGATGCGGTGGCCGAGGCAGCGGCGGTCGAAAGCCCACATGAAGAGCGTGGAGCGGTTGTGAAAGCCTATATTGTTCTTAGCGATGGCTATGATGGGTCAAACGAGCTGACGGTTGAACTCCAAGAACATGTCAAAGATCAGACGGCACCATACAAGTACCCCCGGCGGATTGAGTTTGTCGACGAGCTGCCAAAGACCTCAAGTGGCAAGATTCGGCGGGTTGAGCTTCGTGAACGCGAGCACCAGCAGTTCGGAGACTGATCGGTCTGTCTAAGGGAGCTATCACAACGAATCAGTCATATTCCACACCGCAACTATGAGCCAGTACATTGAGTTCACATCCGGGGAAGATATATTCACCATCACGATTCAACGGCCTGAAAAACGGAATGCAATGACCATGTCAATGTGGGAAGCCGTTACCGCCGGAATCAACCAAGCAGTCACGCAGGATATGCGTGCTGTCGTACTCACGGGGACGGGAGATTTTTTCTGCGCCGGAGACGATATTACAGCTCTAGTCGACATCGATACCGGACGTGATGCCCGCAAGCTCGCTGAGACGCTTCTTGAGTGTTGGACAACAATTGAGCAGGCGCCGATTCCAGTTATTGGACGAGCCAATGGATCAGCATACGGTGGCGGCTTTGAGACACTATTAGCAACCGATATTGCCATTGTACCACAGACAGCACGGCTCCAACTCTCCGAGGTACGCATTGGTGCGTACCCCTTTTATGCTGCCAAACGATTGGCACAGATCACAAGCAAGCAACGAGCGATGGATCTGGCTGTATTGGCACGAGAAATAACTGGGCAGACAGCAGCGGACTGGGGGCTTCTCGCACGTGCTGTGCCACAGTCGGAGCTTGATGCGGAGGTCACAACGGTTATCGAGCACCTCCGAAAGGGAGCACCTGAGTCAATTACTGCAACCAAACAATGGCTTACCGGTACCCTCCAGACACCCGGAGAGAACATCGGCATGGCAACAGGCTTGGGGCATCTCTTTGCCGGCGAGGATGCAATGGAGGGGGCACAGGCCTTTATTGAGAACCGATCGCCGGAGTTTCAGGGCTAACCGCTTTTGCTTGGCTAATATACGAGGATCCACACGGCGATCCGCTGAGAATTGCTCTTGCAAGGGGGAGATTAATCATGCCAGCGAGTACAGTAACACCAACCGCGTATATGATGCAACTGAATGAGCTTCGTATTCTCGAACTCGCACATCTCGTCCCTGGTCCATTTGCAACACAACTGCTTGCTGATGCAGGCGCTGAGGTAATCAAAGTTGAACCAACAGATGGAGGAGACAGCGGCCGCGAATTCCCGTTTCCTGAGACCGCTACCCCTGGTGCTATCTTTGAGACACTCAATCGCGGTAAGCAAAGTGTGGCAATCGATCTAAAAACCGATGCCGGGAGAACAGCACTGTATCGCCTCGTCGCCGACGCTGATGTTATTCTCAGCGGGTATCCGCCAGCCGTTGCCACACGGCTTGGTGCTGACCCTGAGACACTGTTTGAGCACAATCAAAACCTCATTTATTGCTCATTAACGGGGTACGGTACGAAGGGTCCATACAGCGACCGACCCTCACACGAACTCAATTATCTCGGTCTCAGTGGACTCCTGACGGCATCCCAGCATGACACACAGCCCCGACCACCGCAGATTGGATACCCGATTGCTGGGTTAGCTGGAGGGCTATACGCAGCCTTTGCGATTGTGGCCGAGATAGCGACTCGACAGCAACCACCGTCGGAGCCGGTGCATATTGATCTTGCCATTGCCGAGGCCGTGACAACCTTTGGATGGATCTTCACTGCGACTGAACAATCAATGACGGCGATGAATACCAGTGGAACCTTTCTCTCTGGGACATTACCATGGTACCAGATCTATGAGACCGCCGACGGACAGTACATAACTGTCGCGATCTTCGAACCGAACTACTGGCAACAGTTCTGTGAAGCAGTGGACCGACCGGCATTGATTGATGCGTTTGGGAGCAACGATGTCGCAACCCGAGAGGCACTTATTGAGGAACTTCAGGCACTATTTAAAACGCGATCGCAGGCCGAATGGCAGTCACTGGCCGATGATCTTGGCTTGCCGATTGAACAGGTCCGCACACTCACCGAGGGATTAACACACCCACAGCTGACCGCTCGGGAGTTTGGGCCACACGTGGACTCGGGACGTATGACTCTCCCGTATCAAGTTGACGGGGATCGCCCTGCCAGAACCGACCCCTCACCGGCCGTGGGGGCGGATACACGCTCTCTGCTGCTTGACGCCGGCTATACGCCCGCGGAGATCCAGCGCTTACGTGCTGATGGTATCATTGAAACCAGACAGTAACGCTTCTGATGTGCTCTGATATAAGCCTACAATTGCCGATCCATATTATCGCATGAACTCATAGCCCTGGTGTCGATCCCATACATTCTGAACGGAAATCTCCGTTAGGTCGTCCTTTCGGAGTTTTCCAGTTGGGGTGCGAGGCAACGAGTCTCGAATATCGATATATCGAGGGACTTTGATACGTGGTAGTTCTCGCTCACAGTGTTGACAGATATCAACCGGCGTAAGTGCTTGTCCCTGCTCGGGAACGACAACAGCGAGGATCTCCTCGCCGTCAGTCTGCCACGTACCGTCACTGTCTTGTGTCCATACTTCGATTGTGACAATTGTCTCATCATCGTCGCCAGCAGACGAATCGACATCAACCACAAAACCATGTTCCTCAGTCGTGTCAGATGGGTACCACTGCACCCAGTCGTGTTTTTCGACCGTGTATTCGCCCACGTTCGAGCGACCAAGATCGGCCATACTGTCGTCGACTGGCCGCACGTCAGTGTACCCTGCGGTCAGTGTATAGCCACTGGGTTCACCGTTCTCCAGTACCTCGACCATAACGATGTTTTGATCCGCCGGGTTGTGGACGACTCGCCCTTTCATATCAGGGTTGACCTGCCATTCGACCATATCGCCCTCCTCCCAGTCAGGCGTCTCAATCATCTCAGAGTCGT
>JBEQBL010000184.1:0-4057 GCA_041639835.1 Salinarchaeum sp. | reverse complement strand
CCACCGAGGGCGGGAGATGCGAGACATGGATTATGGACCGGCCTCAAGGGATTGTTGTGCGTCGGTGAGCCGGGCATCATCCAGCCGGACATATCCATTCTCCCGGACATGCTCTTGACCATCGGTGAGGACCCACTCAACGAAGTCGTATGCGGGACCCTCAAAAGGTCCGTTTGATGCAAGGAACATCTCCCGGGCTGGTGGTGCCGGGTACGTGCCATCTTCAACGGCAGCGAGGAACTCATCGCGGGTCTCATAGAAGTTCTCACCGGCGGAGATGGTCCCATCAGCGTCAATATCAAGCGGGATTGGCCGGATATCGCCCTCTAACTCTCCGCTGTCAAGATCATAGACATAATTGATATTGTTTAGCCCAATGGCATTAGTCGTCGTGCCAACAGCAGCGGCCATCTGTTGGTCGCCGTTGTGATTGGCATCAGCCAACTCCTCAAGCTCACTTTCAGTATAGGCGTCATCCGGACCAGCAAGGAAATCACCCCACTGTTTGTACGCCGCAGACGCATCCGAGCGCCCAAAGACAGTGATCGGGGCATCAACTGAGGCATCAACAAGATCCCCCCAGTTGGTGACATCCTTGGTAAATGCTGCTTCAAGTTCAGCTCGGCTCAGTCCGGTTTCCTGGAGGGTTTCCAAAACCGGATTATCAACACTGACCGTGCCAACAACCGTATCAATGAGCATCGGCACCGCAAACAGCCCCTGATCAATCTCCTCCGGTGCCGGCGCACGGCCCATCATGGCGATATCAACCTGTCCATTAAGCACGTCAGATACCCCGACGCCGGTGCCACCACCGGAGATGTCAAAGATGACCTCTGACTGCTGTTCATAGATGTCTGCCCACACCTCGACCATCGGAAGCGGGCCAACACCACCGGAGATACGCACGGTATCACTACTGCCGGTGAGTCCACCACAGCCAGCCGTTGTGCCAACAAGACCGGTTCCAGCAAGGGCCAATGCCTCCCGCCGCGAGTACGTCAGCGACATCGTATATGTTGGTACAGGAAGAACGGTATATCAGGGACCGCGTGACGGTAAATGCCAGTCAGGCTCTGCGATTACAGCAACAATTGCCTTAGAGTTGGATTGGATATAAAGCAGTTGGGTCCAGCAAGACGGATAACATGGCGAGACAGCGGTGAACGTGTCCAGACATTACCAGAGATTATTGCTGATATATCCGACGAGCACCATCGTTGTGACCCATCTTTCGGGGGCCACAGAATCGAAGTGATGTCGGCTTTCATCGGCACAGACGATACATACTGTCGTACGCTTTGGTAGCAAGTGGTCTGCTTCGCCGGTCAGAGCAATAGCTGGTGGGGAGCAACTCGTCGGGCGTTGACAGTCAACCGGTCGGGGTCACACAATATCCAACCGGTCGACAATGGCCCCATCAACACCGGCTTCGCGGACAGCCTCAAGGGTCGCCGCATCGGTGAGTGTCCACGCATTGACCATCAGCCCGTGGGCATGTGCCTGCGCGACGAGGTCGGTCTCCAAGCAGCGCTGGTAATGTGAGTGAATGGCCGTACAACCAAGTTCATCGGCCGTCTGCACAGCTTTGCCATCAGCAATGTCCGCACCATCACGGAGACGATCAGGAGATGGATACAGCAGTCCACACTCGCAGGCTGGCGCCGATTGCATGAGAGTTGCAAGCGCTGACTCATGGAACGAGGAAACAAGAATTCGCTGTGGAGCATCGGCGATGGCCGCCGCCAGCTGGTCGGCGATTGCTGGCTCTTTGATTTCGAGGTTGAGACCAACGGATGCAGGCACCGTGTCAAGAACATCCGTCAGCCGTGGGATCGACTCGGTCGTATCGAGGATGGTGATCTCACGTAATGTCTCCCAGGGGGTCGTTGCAATCTGGCGGGGATCATCGGCAATTCGAGCCAGATCCGCATCATGAGCAATCACAAGCTCGCCGGAGGCACACCGACGGACATCAAGTTCAATCATATCGACATGAGGCGTCACCTGACGACAGGCATAGAGGGTGTTCTCAGGATACTGCTGTGCACACCCGCGATGAGCAATGATGTTCATCTCATGCTCACCAGGATACCAGAAAGCAGGCCAAGTACACACTGTGTGTCAGTCATACTGCCCCTCAGTGGTGGTACTCCGGGCTTGCTCTGACTCAAATTCCGTCTGAATCCCGAGCGATTCAATTGCTGCGGTTGCCGCCGCAAGGTCTGTGGTCCCTTCGACGGCCGTTACGATATCGGATGTTGCCGCGATTACCTCCGGATCAAAGTACATCGTGATCGGCGCCAGTGGGGTTGCCTCAACGGTCACCGCACCGTTTCGAATCGACTGCGAGCCGAAAGTACCAGTGGCCGCCGTCACCGGAATGCGGCTGGCCTCGGTCTGGACATGCTCAAGGATTGTTGTCAGTTCATCGCGAATCGCCGGGGTGATGCCCCAAGCACCAAGCAAGCCATCACGACTGGCGATAGCGCTAATCCGGCGTTGGAGTTCCGCATGTGTTAGCTCGCCATCACTGCCGTATCCGATCACCCCAAGCATTGTCTGTGGGTTAATCGTCGTCAGTGTGGCAACGCCAAGTCCATCCGCAATCGGACTACGGAGCCCGGGTTCATTGCCATGCGCCAACGCGTCGCCGCCAGCGTCAACGCCAACAACAAGATCAATATCAAGCGTATTAGCAGCAGTATTAATGCCCTGCCGGAGTCCCGACAGGCCCTTTGTGATATCCAGTAATACTACCTGATTGTCGACATACTCGGCAACGGTTGTCTCAGTAAAGCTGGCCGCATCGGTTGTTCGAGTGGCCGCAGTGACAATCCCAACCGTCTCACTCACCAGATCAAGCCCCTCAATAGTCGCGAATGACCGTGGACCTGGCTGTGGGTCCTGTGGTGGCGGTTCCCATGCCAAGCCACCGAGAATAACCTCTACGCCGTTGGTTTCAAGAAAACGCGCCGTTGGAATACTCCCAACGATATCACCGCTGCCGCCAAGCCCAAAGACAAGGGCTCGCTTGGCATCGGTCGTCGCCTCAAGAGTCTGCATATGTGAGTTGTTTGCCCCGGGGAGATATGAAAGGTCTGTCCCCCGTTGTGACAAGATCGACAAGCGGGAGGGAATTTAGCCGACACCAAGCGTAAGCATTCATTATCAAAACAGAGAGCGTTCGAGAACAACCACAGCAAGATTATTAGCAAACATAAACAGTCCGGCCGCAATTAAGAGTCCTAACCAGCATTCGACAAGCAGTGAGAGGCTCTGGCGATGGGCTCCGGTGGTGCGGTCAAGGATCGATAACACTCCGGCAAAGCTGAAGACACCGACAATCAACACGCTCAGATGGACAGCAATAATCGGATTGACCTCGGCGAAAAGACCAACCTGAGCAGCCACAGCAAAGGTCGTCAATAGGTCAACGGTCAGCAGCAGGAACAATCCAACGGAGAGCCAACTCCAGTACTCAGCCCGCTGATCTGCTGGTTGAAGCGTGCGCAGCGGTAACATCAGCAGACGACAATCATCCAAGAGGCACGCCTAAGAGCGTTTGTATCAGTTGTTGCAAATACTATTTTTTTATTCAGTATTTCCGCTGAAAAAATCTCGGCTAATTCAGCGGTGTTTGAGAATCTGTACATTGGTCAATCTACTCGTTTATATCCATCTCTTGACACTGGTTATGAAGCGGGTTCACTCGCAACTCACCGAAGCCATATCGGGAGTGTGAGCCGACCCGGGTGAGGCCGTTCTTCGCAGTCTCGATTGGACGATCACCGAGGTACTTCACGGCCTGTCCGTGGTCAACCGTCTCCAGTCGGAACACCTCACGCTGTTCGAGGATCTTCTCTTCGCGGAACCGGAGATCGTCGCGGTTCTCGGCCCACCACCAAGGAACGGGCTGGTCGTTGGCTTCTGGATACTCCGATTTCAGCACGAATGGTGTCACGAGTTCGATCAGGTACGTGTCCGCACCGTCAAGACGCGAGTAGTCCAGTTCGTCGAGGTCCACTATCTGCGTGTCCTTCAGCTGGACTTCGCC
>JBEQBL010000183.1:0-4095 GCA_041639835.1 Salinarchaeum sp. | reverse complement strand
GCCGTTAGTATACAATCGCCAACATCCGGACAAAGACACCCAGTAAGAGCCCGAATGCAACAACACTTTTCGGATCCATCCGGATCGCATTTCGCCCCTCGGCGTCAAAGTACCGTACTAGTCCGGCACTCGACATCAACCCGCCTGTATTTTGACCGCTGCTCATATCCATTCATGCGCGACCCTCCCGTATATGCCTTCCTGTCCCGGCGTCACGACAGGCGCTTCGGGGCATCATCAAGATGGAGGCTGTCTCCGTGGGTGTTGCGCAGTAGTCCTCAGTTGCCCAGTTCCAGCCGCGGTGGAAAACGTTTATCCGCGATGTCTGGCAACGCCGGCACATGGTTATTACAATCAAAGATTTCTATGCGGACTGGTGTGGCCCTTGTAAGACCCAGGAACCAATCCTCGAGGATCTCTCCGAGGACTGGGATGAAACAGTCGCGATCGAACGGATTGACGTTGATGAGGACACGGAGCTTGCAAATGAGTACCAGGTTCGGTCTTTGCCAACACTCATTGTCGAGACTGATGAGGAGATCATTGACCGCTTTGTCGGTGTAACCCAGCAAGAGGAAATTGAGGCCAGTCTTGAGCGCGCCGACGCCTAAGTAGTTCACGACCACCCAACGTTTTGTGACTGCCACTCCAATGCCCACGTATGCGTAAGTTCCTTTTTCTTGCTTTTGTCGCCGTGCCACTCGTTGATGCGGCTGTATTAATCGCTGTCGGCGCTCGGATCGGGTGGGTTCCAACGGTCGCTCTTGTTGTCCTCACGGCGCTTCTGGGAACGATCTTGGTCCGTGCTGAGGGACGCCGGACGCTTGCAAAACTCCAGCGCTCGGTAGCCGCTGGTCAGCCCCCAGCTGATGAACTCATTGAGGGGGGCTTGCTGATTGCCGCAGGAGCGTTATTACTCACCCCCGGCCTGGTCACCGACGCTATTGGCTTTCTATTTGCCCTTCCTATCACCCGCCCTCCAATCCGATCCGTACTCAAATCTCGGGTGATCACACCACAACTGAACCAGGCCACTGGCGGATTTGTCACTGGATCAGTATACACCGCTGGTATGCCAAACGACGGTCAGCCGCCCCGTGGTGACGACGAGACGATTGATATTGAATCGCCAGACGACGAGTCCTCACGAGAAAGAAACGCTTAAACCGAATCACCATCGAATATCTGAATGCGCTTGCCTGGGCCAATAGCTCAGTCAGGTTGAGCGCTCGGCTGATAACCGGGAGGTCCGCGGTTCAAATCCGTGTTGGCCCACTCCCATTCTCTCATCTTTTTGTTGTCCATTCAACCTCTTCTTTGCTATGGGACCTTCCTCCTACCCACCGGAGGTTTTTGTCTACGCTGCTAAGAGCAACCTTTGGTTATCTGCTATCGTGACCGATCAACAGACGGTGTCTCGGTATCCGAGACTGGACGTGGTGTATCGGCCACCTGGTAGCGCTGGCGATAGGCATTAAGTAACTCCTCAAGCATCAACGCATGTCGATCCCCGGCGGTATACTGATGATCAATAAAATCTTCCGCATCGCTAATGTTTCCTCGAAGCGCATACTGACGAACCATGGCGACGGAGTCAAAAAATGGCACCTCATCCTCAGGGGTGCTACGACCATTCGTTTCCACAAGTACCTCGGATTTGATGTCCTCAAAGTCGATGGTTTCCGGAGTATAATCCTCGACAATTAACTCCAACATGTAATCTGTCGCGAAGCGATAAAATTCGGACTTGCTCTCGAAATGCCCCTCCTCGACAAGCGACTCGATCTCCTCAACAACCGGTGCCGGAAATCGAACAGTACTTTTGACCATTATTGGAGTGATTGTGATCACAGCCACATGAGTCTTCGTCAGACACCGTCTTTTCACCCCAAATTCCCCGCCGGAAGCCCGATATGGGGGATATATTTATACGAAGTGGTGGCTAGTGTTGACATGGTGCTAACCCATGGTCCGTGAAGACGGCAAACGAAACTTTGCCCTGCGGAACGAGGATGGTGACGAATCAAGCGTCTTTTCCGGCAGTACCCCACGGCAGGCAGCGCTCAAGGCTGCTCGTCGGCTCGAACCGGGTGACTCAGAGGATGCAGCTGAGCGACAAGAGCTTCGATTACGCGAACATGGTACCGACAAGGTGCATATCTACGAGGCTTGGGCGTGGCAGGAAGAGGCCCCGGAAGATGCTCCCGAATGGCTTGCTGCTCAGGAATCGATCACCGAAGCGAACGTCTCCAAACAGGGGATCAGACATCTTGAGGATTAACACGTCGATCACTGTTGGCCAGTTCCGGTCCGCAACCCAACATGCTCATCCGTGAATGTTGAAGGCTTAACTATCGGCCAGTTGAATCACATGCGCAGACCAATTGATGGATCCAATCGACGTCGCTTACCTCCTGTTCAGCGGTACACTGGCAGCCGCGGGGCTGACAATGGTCGCTGCTGCCGCCCGCGCGTACGCGGACACACAGCGCCCTGAGATGCTTCATCTCTCGATTGGGTTTTCACTTGTTGTCGCGTCGGTGCTCTCGACGACACTTAGTGGCTTTCTGGGTGCCTTTCGTACGCCAAAGCTCATGTTCACCGTTCAGTACGCGGTGATGACGCTTGGATTCATGTTTGTCGTCTATAGTATTATCCGCGAATGACGGGGCGTCGGTGCGATTATGATCCCCTAGCTACTCATATTTATATATGACTCCCAATACATCACCGGATATTACTGATCCCCAGTCTCGGCATAACATCCACGTCACCGCACGATCCGATCTTTGTGATGTTGGCGAGTGGTCCGTCGAAACGCTATACCAGGCTGTCAAGGCTGCCGATGCCGGCGATGATCATGCCGCTGTGCTTGACTATGATCGGTCCCAGATCTATATTGCCGCCACGGACGATCTCACGTACCATCCTCCGGAAGCACTCGGCTTTGAGTCGCCGCCAACACTTGAGATCACCAGTCCCAAACAGTTTCTCCCGGAAAAACCAAAACTTGTTGCGCATGAACCAGTCACTATTGCCCCCGAATTTGATATTCTAATCCCGGCTTTTGACTGGGACGAGCTTAGTGAAGACGATATCTTGCCCCCAACCCAGCGTCGGCCCTCGGACTCCCCGACTGGTACCGGCACCGGAACTCTTGGATAATCCCCTGGTCACAATCGTTTTTATTCGCCCCTGTTATGTCCCGGTCGCGGGCCTCACCCGATCGCGACCGTGTACAAGCTTAGGATGAACGATCGTTCTCCGCCCGCGGCACATATTTTCGTCCTGAGACCATGTTGTGTTAGTGCTTTTTTGATCGTAATTATCCTCCATGTGAGCGCTCGCCATGTGAGCAATCGCCGGAGAGAGTCCAGTTCGACGGGCTTAAATATTCACCCGCCACTGTGTAATAATGTGAGCGCGGTGGTGGACGACGCCACCTTGGATGGGATACCATCCACCCGGCCGTTACGCCGGGCCCGCAAACACGCCGATTAGGATATATCGGCATGGACCACTCACGTAGGTTCGAAGGGTTTATGACCCATCGATGCCCTACGATTTGGTCCGAAGGAATGAGGATCCTACCCCTGCGGTCCGCCGTACAGATGGGATCTGATGTTAGCCTTGGTGGTTCGGTGACATCCGATCGGCTGATCGTGTCACCGAGCATTTGATCCACACACGGACCCGCCATACCGCCCCCGTTTTGGGGGCACATTCCGGTTGATCCTGCCGGAGGCCATTGCTATCGGGGTCCGATTTAGCCATGCTAGTCGCACGGGTTTAGACCCGTGGCGAACAGCTCAGTAACACGTGGCCAAACTACCCTATGGATCGGGATAACCTTGGGAAACTGAGGCTAATCCCGAATAGGGCTCGCATCTTGGAGTAGAGCGAGCCTGAAATGCTCCGGCGCCATAGGATGTGGCTGCGGCCGATTAGGTAGACGGTGGGGTAACGGCCCACCGTGCCCGTAATCGGTACGGGGCATGAGAGTGCGAGCCCGGAGACGGTATCTGAGACAAGATACCGGGCCCTACGGGGCGCAGCAGGCGCGAAACCTTTACACTGCGCGAGAGCGCGATAAGG
>JBEQBL010000182.1:0-4097 GCA_041639835.1 Salinarchaeum sp. | reverse complement strand
TTCTTACCGGAGCTTACGCGATTCACTCCCGCCCTGTTCGCTCCTCGGTTCCGACTAAGCGTCGGAACGCTCGTTACTCACGAGAAGGGCGGGATTCTCTCGCTGAATCAAGATAGTCAGCCACGCGGCGTGGATTATGTAAACCGGACGCCAAGGTCGTGAAGATCCTCGTTATATCGGGCGATGTTGATCATCAGCGGCGTGAGGGATTCAACTTCAGCAGCATTGGCCAGCGGGCCAGCATCAAGGGCGCGAACACCATCAATCGCGGTGGCAATATCACGGACACGGGCTTTGGCATCGGCGTCATCCCCCAGTAACAGTGTATCAAGGCTAAGAGAGACATCAAGATCAGCCAGTCGGTGCGCGGGAAGACTATGGAAGGCGCCGATGACTGATACCGAGTCCGGGGCGGCATCAGCAGCGACGGCGGTCACACTGCCGGCACCAGGGCGATGATAATGGAGTCCAGCTTCATCCGATTGCATGCCAACCGCTGGAGAGACAAGGATAGTCTCCGAAGAGATGGCATCGGCGACCGCCTCAACCGTATCTGAGACGTGATATGGCGGAACTGCTACAATGGCAATCTCGGCGGCCGCAGCAGCATCGGCATTGACCGCTGCATCAATAGTTGTGTCGTAGCCGCGGTCCTGAAGCGTCTGTGTGTAGGTCTCAGCAGCATCCTGTGCGCGATCGGCATCACGAGAGCCAATCATAATCGAATAGTCAGTATCGGCACCCCAACGGAGCGCAAGCCCTTCGCCAAGGTCACCGGTACCACCAAGAATTGCAATGTGCATATACAGTCGTCGGCCGAGCGAGCGAAAAGCATTGTGTCATCGGCGGGATCGCCCGTCAGCTACGGGCGCCGGGTAAGATGCTCAGGAAGGGCGTTGACACTCTCAACGACGAGGTCGGCCCCGGCGGCTTCAAAGGCAGCAGTTCCATCGCGGCCGGAAAGACCGCCGGTGAGGACACCAATGCCGAGATACTGTCGCGAGTCGTCGGTAGCCGTTGCATTCACCGCCGTCCGAACATCATCAAGGGTGTCACCGGCAAACGCCACAGTCGTTGCATCAAAGCGGTCCGCTAAGATACACAGTGCTGCCGGATCAGGCTTGCCGGCGTCCCAGTCATCCATCGTGATCTGATGGCTATCGGGCAGGGAGAGGCCAACACGATCAAGCGCAATTGCAGCCTCGGCTTGGGGGCGGCCAGTAAGCACGCCGACAGAAAACTGATCAGTCAGCCAGTCAATCGTCTGGGACTCGGCGAGGACCGGTTCATCGTGGATATAGCCCGGACACTCGGCATCGGGCGATCCCTCCTCAAGATCGCGATAGAGATCACCTCCAAGATAGAGCTGCTGGAAGACCGATCGAATCTGATCGGGGTCCCATCGCTGGTCAACAATGCCAATCGCTGCCGGAGAAAGCGCCGCATCAAGTGCTTGCCGGGCCCCCGCAAGGCCACCACCGCGGGCGGCAATGGCATCAGTATAGGTATCGATATCGGCCGAATAGCCCTCACGAGAGGCAAGAAGATAGAGGGCCGCCGCGTCGGTAAGTTCCCAGTCGTTGTTGAAGCCGCCTGCGTCTTTAAAGGCCTGTATAGTTTCCTTTGGGATTGTCTCGCCATAGACAGCGGACAGCGTCTCGACAATTGCCCGGCGGTAGGAGTCAGCAACATCAACAAGCACACCGTCGACATCCAGGACAACCGCATCGACGGCCAGCGTGTCGGTCATAGCTGTTGGTTGGCCCCCGATGACCATGGGCCTGCTGGAACGTACAGCGTGGTCCGTGGCAGGGCAATTGGATCGACAGCAACCGCCGGCGGATCACCACCAAGCGTTGTGAAATACACCGCGGCATCGACGGTAGCACCGAGCTGACACAGCGAGTGATGCAACTCGGGAGGACATCGAAGAGCATAGATCGCATCGGCAGCAGTATAGATGGAGAGGTGTGGCGACGTAACATCGTCAATGCGAAATGTCACCCCTGGCGGGGGATCACGGGGGATAATATCCGTCGCTGTGACCGTACAGCCACGATCAGCAAGGCCGGTGGCAACAGCCCATCGATGTCCGACCCCCACCTCAACAAGTCGGGAATGAGTGGCCAGGGCATCAACAAGGGCCGCGGTACGAGAACTGGTCACGCCGGGATGTTTATACTGTGGCCGGTATAAGCACTTCTCGATGCTGGTCGAGATCGTGCCGGTGGGGGATGTCACGGCTCGTGTCAAGCGAGCGGCCTCCGAAGCCCTCCAGTCGATCTACGAATGTGACGTGCGAGTCAGTGAACCGCGAGAGGTGCCGGAGCATGCCTTCGATGACACCCGCGAACAATACCGCGCCGAGGAGTTTATCGAACTTGCGACACGGGTGGGGCGGGGCGACAAAACCATTGCAATCACACCGCAGGACCTCTATTATCGACGGCGAAACTACGTCTTCGGGTTAGCCTATCTTGATGGAGGCGGCAGTGTGATCTCAACCCACCGGTTACGAACATCACCCGATGGGGGCTTTGCCGATCTAGATCCGAACGATCTATTCAGCGATCGGGTGCGCAAGGAAGTAGTGCATGAAATCGGGCATACGCTGGGGCTTGAACACTGTGATAACAACCGCTGTGTGATGAATTTCTCCCCGACAGTTCGTGAGATCGACCGCAAGGAGCAGACACTGTGTGGCTCCTGCTCGCGTGAGATTAAGTAAGCAGTACTGACAGAAGGTTAGCGGAATCCCACGAGTTCAGTCCTGTCTCTTACCCGCATCTTTCACCGAGAGGTGTGGGACTCAAATCGGCGCGTAAGCCACGCTATGGCCCATTCTAAAAATAATAGTATTCCAACTATTCTTGTGAAGAGATCGAATTACAGTAAAATAGGTATAAATTACGGTAAAACTGTCTGGCCACTCGTGGCCGGAAAATTCAGTCCCGTTGTGTATTGCGATCTGTTCAGTAGTACATGAATATCGTCCCGTGACTTATGCGGAAGAGACAGCCCTTCAGGCGCCGGAAGAGATTAAAGAGCCCTCTTGCGGGGTATCGCTTAGATCGCTCACGGACAGGCATGGCCGCCAACAAATCAAGGGATCACATACGGCTAAAAGACTGTAACGTAAAGTAAAGTATATGGACCGCAAACGGGGGGCGTCTAACAGCCACCACCCCGCCAACCGACGGGAAAGAGCACAACCAACCAGGACGACCCGACCGGCACCGACTAGACCATGAGCGTCGTTGTCGTCGGTTATGACACGTGGACAGAGGCGGTGATCAATCGTCTCCAGAAACGTGATATTGAGTATACCGTGTTGGTGACCGATCGCTCGGTAAGTACAACGTTGACCGAACGAGACATCCCAGTGGTATATACGGCGACAATTACCGAAGCAGCATTTGCGGAGGCAGACATCACGGATGCAACGGCAGTGTTGGTTGCGACATTGGATGAACGGCAGAACGTGCTTGCAGTGCTCACAGCCGCCGATGTGACCACAGACACACGGATTGTGACCTATGCAAGTGAGCAGGTTGATGCCGCCAAACTCCGGCGTGCAGGGGCAGACACAGTGGTAAATATTGGGCCGGTAACCGCTGAACTGCTTGTGCAAGCGGCGACAAATGATATGGACCCGGGGGCCTTGCTTGAGCAGCTCTTAGACGAGGATCAGATCATCGAGACGGCCGCGGACATTCGGCAAACAGCACAGTCAGCCGCCGAAGAATGACCACAATCAGCGATATACCAGGGCTCGGCGGCAAGACCGGTGAGCGAGTCAGTGTTATTCTGACCTTTCTTGTCGGTGGGGTGGCGGTTGGGACCGGCATTGTGCATATCACATATACGCCGATGGCCCCTGCATTTGAGACGATCATTCCCGAGACGGTCCGAACAACAGTCGGCTTTACGCTGACGCTCAGTGGCTTTGTAACGCTGTTAACGGGCTACGCGCTTACCAACGGCTATCGAGTTGGCTGGTATGGAACGGTTGTGCTCATGCCGGTTATCGCCATCCAAGGCGTCATTCAGTCAAGCCCGGTTGCGGTACCACTTGTGGTGGTAGCCGTCGGGACCGG
>JBEQBL010000181.1:0-4133 GCA_041639835.1 Salinarchaeum sp. | reverse complement strand
CCCGCGGGTTCGTCAATTCCTCAAAGGATGCCCTTGATGACTGGGGACTCAATATTGAGGAGGCGTTTCCGGATTTGGTTTCGACTGTGTATTCGGGCACAGCCATGCTCAACCGGCTTGTCGAGCGCGAGAGTGAGGTTGACGTTGGGATCATTATCACCGGCGGAATGGAAGATACACTGCGAATGGGCCGGGGGCGTCAGTCGTATACCGGCTTTTCATACTCTGACCGACTGCACGTGAATACGCACAGGCATCCTGAGCCCCTGATTCCCCGTGATCAGATCCGTGGTGTTCGCGAGCGTATCGATGTCAAGGGTAATGAATTAGTTCCAATATACGAGGACGATGTCCGCCAAGCGGTGGAAGAACTCCTTGACCGGGGAGTTGATCATATTGCGGTCATGTTCCTCCATGCCTACCAGAATGACACTCACGAGCGCCGTGCCAAGGAGATTGCAAAGGAGATCATTTCGGACCGCGGACGGGACACAACGGTAATGCTCTCAAGTGAGTATTACCCGACACTCAAGGAACTCCCTCGACTGAATACACTTGCTGCGGAGGCATTTGCTGCGGAACCTTCACGCGATCAACTCACGAATGTGCAGGGGGCTGTAAGCCAACATGGCGGCGATATTGGCGTGCGAGTGATGGCCAGTCATGGTGGGACAATTGATATTCATGCCAACGAGTTAGCACGCACACTTATTTCAGGGCCGATCGGGGGCATGATCGGGGCGAACTATCTTGGTCGAAAGCTTGGGTATGAGAATATCGTCTGTACCGATATCGGCGGTACCAGCTTTGACATGGGGATTATCATTGATAACGACTGGGAGATCGATTATAACCCCGAAATGGCCCGGCTGTTGTTGTCACTACCGATGGTCAATATGGACAGTGTCGGGGCCGGCACCGGCAGTTACGTGCGTGTAAACCCAACCTTTGATAAAATCGAGCTCGGCCCGGAGAGTGCCGGTGACCAAGTCGGGGTCAGCGCAGTTGATACCGCTGTTGAGACGGTTACGGTAACGGATTGTCACGTTGCACTGGGCTGGATTGATCCTGAGAACTTCCTTGGTGGTGACATGCCAATTGATCGCGATGTCGCCGAGGAAGAGATCCGCAAGCAGGTGGCCGATCCACTTGGCTTGGGCGTTTACGAGGCAGCCCAGGGTGTCATCGATATTCTTGAGAATAAGCTTCGAAACGATCTTGAGTCGGTAGTCACCGGCGAAGGATACGCACCATCAAACTTCAAGTGTCTGTCCTATGGCGGAGGCGGGCCAGTCCACACAGCCGGATATACAGAGAACCTTGGCTTTGATGAGGTTCTAATCCCTGAATGGGCGGCTGCATTTTCGGCCTTTGGCTGTGGCGCGGCGGACTTTGAGTACCGCTATGATCAGACAACGAATATTGATATCGATCCGGACCTCTCAATGGACGAGGCGGCACAGACGGCTGGCGAGGAACTGACCGCCATCTGGGACAATCTCAGAGAGAAGGTGATCGCTGAGTTTGACAATAGTGATGTCGGACGTGATGAGATTAACTTCCAGTATCATATTCTGGGCCAGTATCAGGGACAGCTCAACGCCATTGATATCGAGTCACCGGTGAGTCGGGTCGATTCGGCCGAGAAACTTGAACGACTGCTTGACACCTTCGAGAACGCCTACCGGCGTCAGTACTCCGAGGAAGCACGGTCGCCGGAGCTTGGTCATACGGTAACTCAGGCCTCAGTGCGTGGCGTCCGAGATGTGGTCAAGCCCAAACTTCCAACCGAAGAGAAGCAAGGAACCGAACCACCGGAAGCAGCCTATAAGGACCCACGGGAGGCCTACTGGGAGGGTGACTGGGTCGAAACTCAAATTTACGACTTACATGCACTCCAACCAGGGAATACGGTAACCGGCCCTGCAGTGCTTGAAGGCGGCGCGACGACGTTTGTGCTGCCCCCGGCGTATGAAACTCGGCTTGATGAGCACCGCGTGCACCATCTGACGCACTCCCCATAAGCTCCCCTCTTCCCCCCGTGTAGTAATGCACCGACCTCCGATTCTGATCCCGCTGCTGGCAATCGGGGGGTGGGTGCACTGCACGAGCCCGCATCTGGCTCAGAACAGATGCACACAATCACAGCCATATCGAGACTATGAGCACCCAACAATCTGAGGAATCCTATCCTCGCATGCGCCGCGAGAAAGAGAGAGTGCATCGAAAGCAAGACAACAACGAAGGGATCGGCTGGGATGGCCAAACCCTTCGGAGTCAGTTCGAGGAAGTCGAGCGGCAAACCGAGGAAACCGGTCACTATGCCGGCTTTGAGAAACTTGAGCTGAAAGACGAAGAACCGATCAAATACGAGCAGATGTTCTCACAACTGCGCGGAGACCTCGTCACAGCTCGTGAAACATCAAAGGAGGTGGCCGCCACACCAATTGTCGAGCAAGAGGGCGAGCTTTGTTATGGGCTCTTTACTCCCGAGGGCGATTCCATTGCCGTCTCAACGGGAATTATTGTGCATATCCATACAATGAGCGAGGCCATCAAGTACATGATCAACCACGATTATGAGGAAAGTCCCGGGATCGAGCCCGGCGATATCTTCGTGAACAATGATACACACGTCGGTGACGTCCATGCGTGTGATATCATGACATTGATTCCTATTTTCCACGAGGGAGAGCTTGTTGCGTGGGCTGGCGGCGTAACACATGTCATTGATACCGGCGCTATCGGGCCAGGCAGTATGAATGTCTCTCAGGCCTCACGATTTGGTGATGGCGCCTACTATACTGCCCGTAAAATTGGTGAGGACTTTGAGTTTTACAACTCCTGGGAGAACGATTACCCGGATAAAACGCGGACACCGGACTTTCTGAAACTCGATGAGCGGACCCGAATGACCGGCTGTCTGATGATCCGGAAGGCCGTCAAGGAGATGATTGATGAGTACAGTGTTGAGACATTCAAACAGTTGTCACGAGAAACCATTGAGGATGGCCGCCGTGGATTCCGTCGCCGGATTCAAAAGACAATGTTACCCGGGACCTACCGCGGAGCGTCATTTGTTGATGCCCTCTATGAGGGTCAAGACAATCTGACACGGGCGTATGCCGATGAGAATCACATTATGCATGCACCCTCGGAGTTGCATATCCGTGAGGATGGAACCTTTCAGGTCTCCTTTGAGGGAGCGAATAAATGGGGCTGGCATCCATATAACTGTACGCCAGCAGCCATTCAAGGCGGGATCTGGGTGATGCTTACGCAAACGGTCATCCCCAATGAAACGGTCAATGATGGCGCCTATTATGCCTGTGACTTCCATCTCCCCGAAGGATCATGGGCAAATACCCAGAATACGGAAACAGCACACGCGTATGCGTGGCACTTCCTTGTCTCAGCATGGGCGCCCCTGTGGCAACACCTGTCTCGGGGATACTTTGCTCGTGGGTTCTGGGAAGAGGTCAACGCCGGCAACGCCAACACCTCAAACTGGTTGCAGGGTGGCGGGATTGACCAGTTTGACAAACTACACGCTGTGAACTCATTTGAGTCCGCTTGCGAGGGCGTCGGCGCTCGATATGTCGAGGATGGTGAACCACACGCCGCAGCTATCTGGAACCCGGAAGGCGACATGGGTGATGCGGAGGTCTGGGAGATGACCGAGCCGCTTCCCTTCCTTGGTCGGGCAGTCAAGCCAAACACCGGCGGCGCCGGACGTCGCTCTGGCGGTGCCGGGTTTGAGTCGCTACGCACGGTTAAAGACGTTAGCCGCTGGTTGCTATACGAGATGGGCAACGGATACATGACGAGTGATGGCGGGCTGTTTGGCGGCTATCCGGCTGCGACCGGGTATATCCTCAATGCCCAAGACACCGATCTCAAGGAGCGTTTCGCGGAGCAACGACCGTATCCACAGCATGATCTGGACCCGGAAAGTGGCGACTTCGAGTCAAAGATTGACGGTGAGATCACCCGCCGACCGGAGGGTATCAGCACCCCCAAACAGTTCGATGATTACGACTTATATCTGAACTACCTCCGTGGTGGGTCAGGGCTTGGCGACCCACTTGAGCGTGATCCGGAGGATGTGCTCAGCGATATCCATGATGGATACG
>JBEQBL010000180.1:0-4156 GCA_041639835.1 Salinarchaeum sp. | reverse complement strand
CGTAACGTTCCGATGATCGACGCTTTACTCAGACTTGCCAGCCGAAATCGGGACAGTCCAAGCCCAACAAGGCCAGCCGCGACAGTCAGGCCGCCGGCCATAGGAGTCCCAGCACGTACCGCTATTACCGGCCATCCAATGATCGCTCCAAGTCCACCGACAAGCAGCGCTGGCGCAAGCAATGCGACCACTGGCGACTCCAGATCCGTCCCGGCAATCCCAATCCCAAGGGCCACCCCCCCAGTGATCCCGATGCCAATGGCCGGCCAGTAGTCGGTTGTATAGCCAACACCAGCAAGTGCCAGCAGTGCCAATCCGCCTGCCAACCCCGCACTAAGTACCGGCACAACGCCACTTGTTGCCCCCAGTGTCGCCTGTATATACCTCCGGACCCAGCCAGTGGTAGAGCCGGTGTGTGGATGCTCCGGTGGTGTCTCAGTGTCGGGATCTGGATGACTCATGATTGGCTCGGGGTGCTCATGTGGTGTCCGGTCGGCCGGCTTAGCCCCGACTGTTGCTCTGATTGTTCTGTCCCGGAGAGCGCCTGTGCCAATGGTCGCCCGGGCGTCCAGTCAATGACTGTCAGGCCACGTCGCCGGAGACTGTCGATCCGTACTGCTCGTTGACTGTCAGCAACAATTCCGCCCGGGGTCCGTGCAGCGGTTACATCCGGAGTTATGACCGTGACTGGGTGCCCGGTAAGTTGCGCGTAGGTGGCCACCTCCATTGGATATTGGTCACATAGTGGCGAACAGACAATCACCTGGCTCTCAGCGTGAGTATCCATCATCGTCCGGATGGTATCGGCGTCTCTACCTGTGGCATCACATAATGGCTCTGTGGCCGTCATCCGAAGCGTCTCGACTGTTGGGGCGGTTAGATCCTCCTGTCCCCCCCGGTTCATCGCGGTCTCAACAGCCTGATCAAGACGGTCGAATATACGGGTACGTGCTGCGGTCCCAGCTGCCGGTGGAATCCATACCGGTTGCTGCCCGGTTTGTGAATCCGTACAGCCGAGCACAAGCAGGCCAATCTGTTGGCGCCCTCCACCAAGTGCCGTGATGGCCTCTCCGGCGGCATGGACACTCAGTTCAACGCCGGTTGCTCCCGTTGTGCTGGCCGCAACAGTAGCTGCCGGTCTCGCATCAACAACGACAATGACCTGCATTGCCTCATGTTGGCGGTACGTTACTGTGGTCAACTGTCGCTCCTTGGCATACCGTCGCCAGTCGATCCGTCTGACCGGATCCCCAGGCCGGTACTCACGAGTTCCAAAAAATTCGAGACCTGGTCCCCCGCGATCAACCGGTTGTTGTCCGGCAATCCCAGTTGGGTGTGTTGTCAACGGCCAGAGCTCAGGGCGTACCCGTCCGATTACCGTTGTCTCGCCAGCAGCCTCTGGCTGTGCGGTATAGACGCTGGCTCCGCTTAGACTCCGCGTCCGAACACGTGGATCCGTAAACTCAAATTCGCCATGGCGGACCCGGACAGTATACTGAATTGTTGTTGACTCTCCGGGACGCAGTCCGGTTGCCCCCCGTGGCGTTCCACGGACAACGGGTAGTGCATCCGGCACTCCATCGACAATACGGAGATCGGTAATTGGTCGCTCACCGGTGTTTGTGACCGTTATCTCAACCGCGACTGTCTGTCCGGGTGCTGTGTGCTGTGGAGTTATGCTTCGTGTGACTGTAATCGCCGAGCCAACCGGAATTGCACTTGTTAGTGCACTGTAGGCGACATATCCGATGGGGATTGCTGCCCCGAGTACAACCCCCGGACGGCCAATTACAACCCCTGCTCCAGCAAGGCCAAGTGCCACACTGATCGCAACGCGCCAACGCCGTACGCGAGTGAAACTCATGTCTCCATGCTCACCTGAGCGTCATGATTGGGTGGTGTCGGTGGGGTATGTGTCTCGGACAGTCGATCCGCTCTCAGTGTCTGTATCGCAGTGGCGGTTCGGTGTACACTCCGTTGGTATGCAAGATCAGGACGAAGCCATCGTAGCACCCGAAACCACAACGGGACAACGATATCCTCGCCAAGAAACGCCCCGGCGATTGGATCATTGGTCCACCGGCCATTGGCGACCTGTGTTCGCGCGACTGATTCCTCAACCCCATCCTGGCAGAGGATGGCAACAACAGTCGTGCGCATTGCACGCTGTGGATCGGAGTCCTGTGTTGTGGTGTGTGGTCCCCGCTGTCGTGTGGCGGCGGTGCTAACAGCTGTATCAACGGTCCGTCCAGCAATCTGTGATGTCTGTCCCGCGGTCTCCGGTGGTGTCTCGACAAGTGCCGGTGGCCGGTCGGCGGTGCCTGTCCCTCGTCGAAATGCCAGTAGTGTTACGATACCGATTATCGCTCCGACAAGCAGCGCCACCTGCTGTCCCGGTACCGTTTCCTCAAGCTGCGTGAGCCCCCGATCAAGTTCGGGACTCAGTGACGCAATCGGCGCAAAGCCCGCAATGATGGCCACGACCAGTGCAAGCACGCCAACGCCGACGGCCAGTTTACTGTAGAGTCGCATCTGCCGGCTCCTCCGGTGAACTTCTCTTATTTGTGAGTGCGTGTTGTCTCATCTCCCTGTTCGCGTGTGTGTGCTGCTGGCTCATTGTCCGGCTCTGACTCGTCTGTGGCTGTTGTCTGTGTGATTGTGTCGTAGGCCTGTTGTGCTGTTTGAACCTTGCTCTGGTCGGATGCTTGCCCGTAGGCAACGGCCCGAAATGCCGCCGTGAGTCTGCGTACCGGTGTCGGTGGAAAGCCCTGATCAATTGCTCGCCGGGCGACAGCCCCTGGTGTGATTGTACGCCCACCCTGTGGGAGCACACGCCGAACAAATGCTGCCCAGATGGCACGTACCGACTGAGCACGCTGTGTCGCTGTCTCCGCGGTACCCGATGACGCTTGTGTACCCCTCTTATTGGCCTGTTGTCGCCATCGTTTGATTCCAAAAATAAGACCGAATACCAGTCCCTGGAGACGATTTATCCCCCCGACTACCAGCGTCGAGATCAGTTCCGGCAGTGATGGTGGCCGATGGTGACGCCACCAGGCCTGCACTCGATTGGGCAACCGGCGAAGTGCCGAGAAGAGTCCGGTGATCCCGTGTCCAAACAGCCTGGCTACTCGCTCAACTAGCGTCGCTGCTCGCACCCCAATGCCGATAATCGTGGTTACCACTGCTCGAATACCGGCTGCAAGTCGTTGTCCAATTCGCCGTCCTGTTAGTCCTCGTTGTCGGGCCTGATAACCACCCAGTCCGATTATTCCAAGCCCGACGATTCCAATGCCAACTAGATTCCGGATCAGCCCCTCAACGCGCTGTGTCGTTGTTGCCCCGTTATACGTCGCCGTTACTGTTGTCGCCGCTGCCATCGGATAGGTGATTGCAGTGGTTCCGTTGCTGTCGGTGGTCCCATGCTGTGTGCCGTCCTGTTTGATTGTGGTCCCACTGACGGGTTCGGGGCCGATTGTTGTCCTCACGGTCCCCGTTGTTGATGGCAATGCCACCGGCAGCTGTGGGGTTACTGTCACTGTCAATGGTCCAGCCGGAACCGTCGTTTCGGCAGTCATATTACCACGACTGGCGGTAATCGTCACAGATTCGGTTACCGTCTCCGGAACCTGAATGCTCAGTTCCCCCTGTTGGCTTGTCTGTCCAACAACCTTCCCAGCTACTGTTATCTGTGCTTCCGGGACCGGATCACCACGGATTGTGGCTCGTACAGTTGTTTGGCTGCCTGCTCGAAGTGGCTCAGTGGCCGTATCAACGGTCATCTCGGAGACGACATCAACCTCGCGTGTCGCCGGTGTTGCGGCCAACTGCTGTGGAGTTACCGCTTTAACAGCCCCTGTCTGTCGTGTCTGATCAAGTGTCCTTACCATCATCGCGTCCCTACGGGTTATTGACTGGGGTTGTACTGACGAGGCCTGCAGTTCAACCGTGAGGTTGTCGCTGTATGGCACTACGCCGGTGACGTTTCCGTCTTCGTCGGTTGTTCCGACCAGGTCACCGTTGAATGTCACCGACTCGCCGGTGACCGGCTGTCCGTCTTGGGTGACTGTCACCGTCAACTCGGTCCCTGGCGATACGGGTGGCGTTGTTGACAGGTGGATCGTATATTCCGATGATGCATCAGTATCGTTTTCAT
>JBEQBL010000179.1:0-4175 GCA_041639835.1 Salinarchaeum sp. | reverse complement strand
CTACGCGGACTGCGCTGCTCGTTGAGGAAGGGGGCTTAGCGCCTCAATTCAGCTAAATCGTCACAGTATGGATCCACAGCCTGAAGACTGCGGTAGTGTGTCTCACCAAGCCCAAAAAGCCAGTATCACCACCGCGCAGAGGCCCCGTTACCTGCCGGGTGGCGGTAGATTGAATGGTCGACATGCGAAGGTGTTAGTATGAGTGTGCTCACCACTGGTTTACAGTTTCTTGCTAATGTGACTCTTGGAACCTGGTTTGGCGCGATGGTCCTTTTTGCTTATTGGAGCCCCAACAACCTTTGAGGTGCTTGGAGCAGCGGATGCCGGGCCGGTTGTGACCGCTACTTTTCCGACGTATTATCTCCTCGGAATCGTGCTTGGGAGTGTGGCATTAGGAAGCATCATCGCCCGGGGGTACTGACAGCCCAAGGGCTTCCGGCCGGGATCGCTGCGAGCATGACGCTACTAGCTGTATTGACCGCCGGCTACGCGCGCTATCGACTGCTGCCAAGGATGGAAACAGCTGGCGCAGATGCGTTTGGTCGGTATCATGGCCAAAGTGTCAGGCTCAATGGCGTTGCTATCCTTAGCGTATTGATTGCCCTTACTGCGACCCATTTTAAGCTCATACCACGAGCCCGTGTGCCACTACAGGGCCTATAATAAACATACAGTCCGTTCTCAGCACGAGCAACACGGTGGTTGTACTAATCTGGATGGGGAACAACCCACGAACAAGGTTGCATGTCGTCGCCACTGGACGTGGATAACCAGACGGTTATCCCGACGGTTATCGGGCTAAGTGGCGGAGCGATAGTATTGGGTTTGCTGTGGATAACCGGACGGATAGAGGGTAATAGCCTGAGTGCAAACATAATGCTCTATGCGATCAGCGGGGGAACAGTTGCACTGAGTAGTCTGGTGCTCAGGCGCATCAACGAATGGGCCCACGCCTGAAGCACTTCGAGAGGCAAGCCCTGGGGCTACCAGTCTGCTCTGCCTGTAGCATGGACGAAGCGCTGTACGACTGACACGCTAAATCATACAACAGCGATGCGATCGTTCGGGATGGTTGTGCGTCGCAATAGCAACGGTGGATCGCGAAAGACAGCCGATAAATGGGTCCCGTAATGATGCTGGGTAGACATATGCAATCGGTACGCCGTACGGTAACCTCCCTGCCAGTGGTCCCTGTTATTGCCGGGAATATGGTGCCGGTTGTCGGTGTGATCTTTGCTGGATGGTCACCAGCAGCGGTTGTACTCATCTATTATCTTGAACTGGCCGCGATCTGTCTATGGACGGTCGTTAAAATACCATTTGCGTATAAACGGCCGCATAACGCAATCGACAGTGAGCGACCGATATTTGGAGCTTTGCAGGCAAAGCATGGTGGAATATCGCTGCCAGGTCCGTTCCCACCATTGTACGTGCGAAACATGCCAACGCTCATCTCAAGTCTCGTACTGCTACCGATGCTGCTTATTGTCGCGTTTGTTCCGGTTGCACTAACCCAACCGACAGTGACAGAAGCCGTTGCTGTGGCCGTTCTTGTTGGTGGTAGTACGGTCTTTCTTACGCGGGGAATTGACACCTGGTATGACTATTTTCATACCGAGGGGTATCGCCACCACTCGCCGCGGTCCCTGCTGTTGACCCCTTTTCTGTATCTCTGTGTCGTGGCGATTATCGCCATACTATTCCTTGGGATTGCCGCCGTAAGTAACAAAGCCGCTGTGATCGATACAACACAAGCGATACTGCTGCTTGCAATCGGAAAGAGCGGGTTTGACATCCGTACGTATTATCTAAAGCGAACCGATCAGCGGGGGCTGTTTGCAAAACTGTACGGTAGCCATCGAACGGAAATTATCCCCGAATCAATCGATCCGCCAGACCGACCGCCACGCCAAACAGTGGCCATGCCTTCCCATATTGCTGTTCTTGATGCGCTTGTTCATGGACTGTGGTTTGGCTTTGGGGCCAACGGGTGGCTTGTGTGGCCAGTGATTGGCATTGGGAGTCTACTTACCCTTCCGGCAGTGAGTATTATTGGCGGCGTGATAGGCGTAGCTCTTGCTGGAGCACGCGCCAGCGCGCGGTATCTGCGATATGGGACCGTCGAATATCGCTGTTATGAAGACCTGATTATTGCGTATGATCGGGTGCTTGAGGAACCACAGGCACAGACCAAGGGAAAAACAATCACCGACATCACCGTTTCAACGGGACGTCTTGACCGCTTGGTTGGAACACAGACACTCAACGTGCAGGTATCGAAACCGGATGACACAACGAAGATACGGCTCTTTGTCCCGGACCCGGACAGTGTTGACACTACAGATCAGATCACGGAGAGCACATCACAGACACTTCCACATCTGTCTGATGGACAGCAGGTTATCGACGTGCTTGATAACTCGGTATCACGCTCACTCCGAGGCACAACTGCTGGTGACGGATAATCTGCGGGGCGACTGTATACCGCAAGTGGTGATCACTCCGGGATTAAGCCCCGGGTGGTCGTCTCAACAGCGTGTAAAGCGGGATCAAGAGTCCATTGCACAGTGCCATGGCTATCGGTTGTTGACCACAACGGACAAGCCTCATTACGCACAGTATACATATGATGAACGCCGCCGATCTCATCGGGCCAACGGTCATCCACTCCGGGGAGACAATCACCTATGCGAATCAGGCGTTTTGTACGTTAGTGGGGGGTGAAGCGCCGGCAGCGATAACTGGTCGATCACTAACGGAGTTTCTTGAAAAGGATGACTTGACAGCCTTACAGGATCGTCTTGAGCAACTCTCGGAAGGTGATACACCACCCCGTGGCGTCGCCATTGAGGTGACTGACCAGCACGGTCAGTCCCAAGCTGTCGTGACAATCAGTTCGCGTATTGAGTGGGAAGGAGCCGAACGGACGCATACCTTATTTCTCGATCTTGCGACGGCCAAGACACCGACCCAACCGGTGGAGTCGTCGATGTCACCAGCTGCTGACTCCGCACCGATTGGCGTGTCACTGCTCGATGCAGAGGCGCCTGAATATCCGTTTATCCAGGTCAACGAGGCACTGGTTGAGTTAACTGGCTACCCTCAGGAGACACTCCTTGGTCATGGTATTCGCCTGCTCAGTGGTGAGCAAACCGATGAGGAGCAGCTGGCAATACTTGAGGACGCCTTAGCTGCCCACCAACCAACGACCGTCGAATTACGCCAGTACCGTTCGGACGAGACGCTTTTTTGGAGTCGGGTCCGGATCACTCCAGTGCGTGATACCACCGGTTCGGTCGCCCATTTTCTATGCTTTCATGAGGATATCTCAAATACGAAGATTGTCAATCGGGAACGGACTCTCTTTGAGGCTCATGCTGAAGCCTCGGACCGTGCCGTCGTTGTCACCGACCGTGACGGAGTGATCGAATATGTCAATCCCGCATTTGAGCGAATTACCGGGTATACCGCCACCGAGGCAATCGGTCAAACACCGAACCTCCTCTATTCAGGTGAACAGGACGACAGCTTCTATACGGAGTTGTGGGAGACGATTACCAGCGGAGAGACCTGGACTGCCGAGATTACCAACCGGACAAAGTCCGGAGCCTTGTTTCGCACGTCTCAGCGAATCATTCCGATTACTGATCCGGACGGGGAGGTAACCCACTTTGTGGCTGTCCAGCCGGATATTACCGACCAGCAACTCACAAAGCAAGCCACGGCTGTGCTTAACCGGATTCTTCGACATAACGTTCGCACTGCGATTAATATCATCGACGGCTATGCCGAATTGCTTCAATCCGGCATTGAGGGTGACGAGCGACAGGCAGCGCTCCGGACGATTCGTGAGCGAACGGCAGCCCTTGAGGAAATCACCACCGAAGCCGAGAATCTTCGAGCGCTATTGAAACGACGGCACAGTGCTCCAATGTCGATGATCGATCTTACCGAGGTGGTCGATGGCTATCGGGAGACCTACTCGGAGGCACAGATCGATTTGACCGTCGATATCGGGCCTGAGCGGGCCATTTGCAACGGTGGAGTCTTTCGGATGGCATTAGATGAACTCGTTGAAAATGCTGTTACACACGCCGATGCCCAGCAGCCTCACATTGATATCACCGTCACCAACTCTGAACCCAAACACAATGTCACGATTATTGTTGCAGACG
>JBEQBL010000178.1:0-4178 GCA_041639835.1 Salinarchaeum sp. | reverse complement strand
ATCTCGAACATAGAACCGCTCTGTGAGCCGCTGTAACCGTGACTCAGCATCTATTCAACACGGCAGTTTGATCGGGAGTACACATGTTATAGCGATCAATGATCGGCAATCAAGACGGCTTCTTGATCTGCTTGCCGAGCATGTAGTACTATCTGGAGCACGGATTGCCGTTCTTGGGTTAGCATTTAATCCCGGGACTGATGATATCCGCCACTCCCGTGCCATTCCGGTCATCGACGGCTTGCGTGATCGAGGGGCCACACCAGTGGGATATGACCCACAGGCTACCGAGACAATGCGCGAGCGATTTCCGGACCTGACCTACGCCGGTAGCCCAAAGGAAGCACTCACCGACACAGATGGGACCGTTATGCTTCCCCGACGTGGTCACGCAACCAATCTGCAGCGTCGGCCACAGCCTGCTCATCGGTTCCAGACAGTTTGATACGTACCGTCTCCCCAGGATAACTGCCAACGGTAACCGGAAACTGTTCTTGAAGGGTCTGTAGCCGATCAACAAGATGGCGTTCTGGTTCGACGGTCTCAACGGTTGCTTGGTACCGTTGCTGGCCGGTTAACTCATCCGCAATCTGCGCAAACATTGAGCGCATCTCTTCGGGGACCCCAGGAAGGACATAGATTGATTCGATGACCGCTCCTGGGGCGACACCAACCTCATTGTGGAGGGCCCGGGCGCCGGCCGGGAGATACGCTGTACGCGGCGTGCGCGTATCAGGTCCATATCCCCGGGTATCAAGACTGGCAGCTGCTTCTGGATGCTCGATAAGCTCACGACCGACAGCATCGGCGACGGCCTCCATGGTAACATCGTCATGGGTGGGGCCAAGCCCACCGGTCACAAGCACAGCATCGTGATTGGCACGAGCAGTATTGACATCACGGGCGATGGTCGCCCGATCGTCGGGGATGACAAGCACCCGGCGTACGTCAACGCCGCGATCGGTCAACTGAGAGCACAGCCACGTGGCATTGGTGTTCTCAATGTCGCCGGCAAGTAACTCATCCCCGACGGTCACAACGGCGACTTGCATGCTCTTCGATGGGAACGGGAATAATAAAAACGCGCCGACACGGCGGGACGCAAAACACGGACAAGCGTTATCCTGTGGGGGGCGTACACATATATATGCAGCAACATGATGATGCCGATGATACCGAACCCGAACGTGCCGCCGAACGTCTCTCAACGGTTGGCGGGTTTACCGGGGCTGTGTTGGGAGCCCGCGGTGGCCCAGTTGGTGCGGTTGTCGGCGGGCTACTGGGCGGGGCAGCTGGCTACGCCATCGGTCGTGGATTAAACGAGCCGCCGCATGGCCCGCGTGACGATCCTGTCGCGGTTGAAATTGACACCGATGACGGAGTCTCGATGGATACCGACGAGGACACAACGACAGCTGAGGAGGCCCCCGAGCAGACAGGGCATGATGAGGAGTCCACAGCCGAGGACACGCCTGCTGACGAGTCAGCGGACGGTGATGAGGACTCCACCACAGACGGGTGATGATTATAGAAAGTGCAAGGCGAAAACCACCCGTTGGGATGGGAGGAGGTCAAACCGTGTTGTTGTGCGCTGAGAAAATGAACAACCTCCGGCGGCAAGCCCCAAGACACGCAATCTGTTCCGCCTGCAAATAGGTACGCGTGCCTGTGAGCAAATCAGTGAGGAGTAAGGTTGGCCCTTGTTTATCAACGGACCTGTGGAATGAGAAATCACACCACGACAGATAATTATCAGGCGTGAAAATTGCGGACCAAACCCTTTTATACCGGATATCTGAGCCACAGGTGTCGCCCGATAACGGGCGTGGTAAACCAATGGAACTCTTCGAAACCGATTCCAACCGTGGGCAAGTGGGCATTGGGACACTCATCGTCTTTATTGCGATGGTCCTGGTGGCCGCGATTGCCGCGGGCGTGTTGATTAATACCGCCGGCTTCCTGCAGACACAGGCGCAGGATACCGGGACGGAAAGTACGAGTCAGGTGTCCGATAACCTCGAAGTAATCAATACTGTTGGCCAGGTCGGGCCCGCAGTCAATCAGGGTGAAGACAGTACCGTCGGCGAAGTGCGCGTTGGCGTGCAAAAGGCCCCTGGATCCGATGATGTTGATCTTGAGAAACTCTCAATTCAGTATGTCGGACCAAACAGCTTCGCAAACCTGATCTATCCGACTGAGTTGGATGTTGTCAATGGGACCGATGAAGTCAATTATACCGCAAGTTCGATCGCTAACGTTGATAATGTGTCTGGTAACGTGACAGCCCCGAGTAGCAATGATCTGGGCTATTATGAGTTAACTGGCGTAACAACTGAAGGAAGTGAGGATAATGTGCTTGCTGATCAAACTGACCGATATGAGATCATTATCCCGCTGCATGATGAGGACAGTGGAAGCTACAGCGTGAATACGAGTGATGAGGACGTCTCTGTTGCTGAGAAATACGATATTGAACTTGAAAGTACTGCCAACGATTCCAGCGGAGAAGTTGTGGCAGCAGAAGGCGGAGATGATATCATCCTTCAGACAAACTTAGCGAATCTCCAGACCGGTGCTGAAGTAGAGATGACCATCTCGACGGAGGCTGGCTCACAGCGTGAAGCCACCATCCGTGTGCCTGATTCATTGGCACAGGATGAGGAAGGCGACACCGTGCCTGTCTAAGTGAAGCAACCCCCTACCCATTCCAATAACAGGAGTCCCAACGCATGGACCCAATTGAACTGGCATACGTGCTGTTTAGCAGTACCGCAGCACTGGCCGGTGTAACGATGGTTGGGCTGGCGGTCCATGCCTACCGCGAGACTGAGCGCTCTGCAATGTTTCACCTCTCGGTGGGATTCACGCTGGTCGTTGCGGCGGTGCTGACGACGATGATCAGCGGCGTACTCTCCGCCTTTCAGGCCCCGCAGACGTTGTTGGCCGTGCAGTACGCGCTGTTGACCGTTGGCTTTCTGCTGATCGTGTATAGCATCCTCGTCGAGTAACGCGACGAGTGCAAACCTGCTTTTTGACCGATAAGAGTACATTACAACCCGATAGCAGCACGCAAATTAATAGGGCACAAGTCGGCGAAGACCTGCAGGTTTTAGTCGACACCGCGATAGAACTGGGGTATGGACGCCCGGACGGGAGCCTTCCTTGTATTGATCAGCGTGTTAGGGGCGATTGGGTTTCTACTGGTTGCCCCGTTAGTGCAGTATGTGCTTGCCGCCGGGTTATTGGCGTTTATTCTGTACCCGGTCCATCAGCAACTTATTGCTCGCGTGCGGTATGTCGGCCCTCGAATCTCCGCCGGGATACTGACCGTCGTGGCATTGGTGGCAGCGATTGTGCCAGTGTTTGTCCTGACAGCAATTCTATTTGATACCGTGCGGTCACTCTCAGAGGGGTTTACCCAACAGGATATTCTCAATCTTATCGAAACCTTCCGTGGACTGGCCCTCGAAGTTGGGATTCAGCCTGAGCAGATCACAGCTCTTGAGGCCCAGATCAGCACTGAACTCACACAAATGCTGTCTTCGGCAACCCAGTTGGTGTTCGGGGAGCTTGTTGGGTTACTTGAAACAACCGTTCGGACGAGTTTTGGCGTTATTATTCTGCTCTTTTTGCTGTACTATTTTCTCCGAGACGGAGAGCAGTTCGTGGCGTGGCTTCGATCGGTGTCGCCAATCGAGCCGATGACAGTCAATGAGTTATTCGATGAGATTTCAACGGTTACATGGGCCGTCGTTGGAAGTCACCTGTTGGTAGCCCTTGTTGAGGGGGTCCTCGGTGGGATCGGACTGTGGATTGCGGGGATTCCAAATGCCGCCTTCTGGATGGTCGTCATGATTGTCGTGTCAGTGCTCCCGTTGATCGGGGTCTGGATTATCTGGGGACCGGTCGTGCTATGGGTTCTTGCCACCGAACAGTTCGCCATTGCGCTGTTTTTGATTGTCTACGGTGCGACGGCGCTTGTCTTTGCTGACAACTATCTGCGGGCGCTGTTTGTTGATCGCAACTCCGGACTGCACCCGGCTGTTGTACTGATTGGCGTGCTTGGTGGGGTCTATCTGATTGGGGTTGTTGGGTTGTTCTTGGGCCCGGTATTGTTGGCGGTGTTTAAGGCCAGCATCGTTGTCTTCGGGCGGGTGACTCCTGAGGTAGGGTCGACG
>JBEQBL010000177.1:0-4186 GCA_041639835.1 Salinarchaeum sp. | reverse complement strand
GACAGAAACTTGACTACGGGCTGTTAACGGTGGCTGCTGATGATGGTCCGACACGAACGACCCGTGAGCATTTAGGGGTGTTATTGGCGACGGAATTACCAACGATTGTGGCGATTACAAAGGCTGATCTTGTTGATGATGACCAACTGGCAACTGTCGAGCGGTCTATCGAACGGTTACTGCGGGATGTCGATCGAACGCCGCTTTTAGTACGCCGACACGGCATCGAAACCGCAATCGAGGAGATTGACGCATCTGTCGTGCCGATTGTGACAACCAGTGCGGTGACAATGGAGGGGATATCAACGCTAGATGAGTTTTTCAGACGACTGCCGAAAACCGCCGACTGTGAAGGCGCGTTTCGGATGTATATCGACCGGACATACTCAGTAACCGGCGTTGGCGCCGTTGCCTCCGGAACGATCAACAGTGGCCGGGTCAAAGCCGGGGATGAACTGCTTGTTGGACCGATGCCGGATGGGACATTCAACGAAGTCTCCGTTCGGTCAATCGAGATGCATTACCATCGTGTCGATCGAGCTAAAGCCGGTCGTATTGTCGGTATTGCGTTAAAAGGGATCGATGAGTCAGAACTAGAGCGTGGGATGGCCTTGTTACCACGGGAGGCGAATCCAACACCAGTCCGTGAGTTTGAGGCCGAAGTAATGGTGCTTAATCACCCAACCCGAATTGATGCGGGATATGAGCCGGTTGTCCATCTAGAAACCATCAGCGAGGCGGCAGCGATTTATCCCGAGAATGGACAGCTCCTGCCCGGGGATACGGGGACTGCACGGCTTCGATTTAAATTCCAGCCTCATCTCGTTGAGGAGGGGCATCGATTTGTGTTTCGCGAGGGCCGATCGAAAGGCGTTGGAACAGTAACCGCGGTCGACCCGCAATAAGTTACTGAATGCGGATGGCTGGCTTCCCGGGAGCGGCCCGGTCGGCAAGATCATCGTCAGGGTCGGCTTGGGAAACAGTGACGGTAGCATCAAACTCATCAGCTAAAAGCCAGGCGGCTTCTGTCAGCACAGTGTGTTCTTGTGTAGAGTCAAGCACCGGATCAAGTCCAGGAGCCTGATCGCGAAGCGAACTTGCGTAGGTTGCAGCACGGTCGCCAGCTAATTCAACAGCTTGTCCAACAACGGCTTCATCCGGATCTGCATCGCGGACAAGTTCATACACCGCATGCTTCCAGTCCTGGGCGACAACAAGTTCGATTGTTTCCGGATTATCAATCCCAACAACATCGACAATTTCACGCACATCCGCAAGGGTTGTATCAACAAGGGCACGTTCAAGGGTCGCCGTGGTGGTATCCATGTCGGTCGTTGGCCAGTCAGCCTCAACCACCAGTCCACCCCCCTGGATGTGGCTATACAGTTCCTCGGCAAGATGGGGTGCTAAGGGAGCGACCAGTCGGGCAAGCACATTGAGGCCGCGACGATAGACCGCAGCGTTTGGCTCCGTGTAGGAGTTGTATCGGCGAAGCAGTCGGGACAGTTCCTGAAGCTCACCGATAGCCTGGTGAAAACGAAACGCATCGAACTGCTCGGTAACAACAGCGATAGTTCGGTTAATCTCACTTTCGACATAGGCATCTGGCGGATGACGTTCTGAACGCGTCTCCGTGTCCCCCTCCACAAAGTCAACAACCATCTGGTAGAGGGCCTGCTGGAAATCATAGACATCGCCAATATCCCGGGCGGTCCACTCAAAGTCCTGTTCTGGGTGTGCCGCTGCCAGCACAAACAGCCGTGTTGTCTCCGGGCCATATTCATGCGGTGCAATAGCGTTCCCCTTCGATTTGGACATTTTAGCTCCTTCATGAAGCACCGTGCCAAGTCCAATGAGCTCCTCAACCGGTTCCCGCACATCAAGAAGTCCAAGATCCGCAAGGGCACGGGTAAAAAAGCGAATATACAGAAGATGCAAGACGGCGTGTTCCTCACCACCGACATAGACATCGACGGGCAGATACTCATTTGCAACCTCGGGGTTAAAAGGGCCATCCTCATACTCCGGTGATAAAAATCGGAGGAAATACCATGATGAGTCAACAAAGGTATCCATCGTATCGGTCTCACGGCGGGCAGGACGGCCACACTCCGGACAGGTTGTCTCAACAAAGGACTCACGTTCGGCAAGTGGGTTACCTGTTGTCTGGACAAACTCCGGAAGTTCAACGGGTAAATCGGCATCGGGAACTGGGACCTCACCACAGTGGTCACAGTGGACAATCGGAATTGGGGTCCCCCAGTATCGCTGTCGTGAGATGAGCCAGTCACGAAGACGGTAGGTAACCGTCGGTTCAATTGCGGGATAATCCCCAACAATGCGATCGCGAGCGGCGGTGCTTGCAAGCCCATTGTACTGATCGCTGTTGGTTAACATGCCGTCGCCGGTGTATGGCTCCCCTGGGAGAGACGCCGTCCCCTCAATGGGCTCAATGACCTGATTGATCGGAAGATCATGAGCCAATGCAAAAGCATGGTCACGCTCATTATGTGCTGGCACCCCCATGACAGCACCAGTCCCGACGTCATCAAGTACGTACGCGGCCACATACACTGGCAGCCGGTCGCCGGTAAGGGGATGCACTGCCTTAGCGCCGGTATCAATGCCAACGGTGGTATCAGCACCTGGATCAGTAAGTCGATCAGGAATATCGACATCCGCCGCAAGGTCATGCGTCGGTGAGACAGCAACGTAACTGGCCCCGTAGACAGTATCGACACGCGTCGTAAAGACCTCTAATTCGCCGTATTCCGGCACCTCGAAGGTAACCGTCGCCCCTTCGTTCCGACCGATCCAGTTACGCTGTCGCTCCCGGACACCATCCTGCCAGCCATCAAGATCGTCAAGTCCCTGATAGAGTTCTTCGGCATACTCAGTAATTGTCAGAAACCACTGATCACGCTCACGCCGACTTACTGGGGTCTGGCATCGCCAGCAGACTTCCTCGCCGTTGACAGTATCAACTTGGGCATCCGCAAGGGTCGTCTCACAACTAGGACACCAGTTCACTGTCGCGGCTTTGTGTTCAACAAGTCCCGCCTCGTATAATCGGGTAAACAGCCATTGATTCCACCGGTAATACTCCGGGTCACAGGTTGTGATCTCGCGAGACCAGTCGTAACCAAGCCCCATAGCCTCCATGTCATCGCGCATTCGCTCAATACAGGCGCGTGTCCATGACTCCGGATCGGTCATGCGTTCAAAGGCGGCGTTTTCCGCAGGAAGACCAAACGCATCCCAGCCCATTGGGTGTAACACCGCGTCATCTTGCATACGGCGATAACGAGCAAAGGCGTCGGTAACAGCATAGTTGCGCACATGGCCCATGTGTAATGAGCCGGACGTGTATGGGAACATCCCAAGCACGTAAGTCGGGTCCGATGCATCCTCCGGAAGTTCATACACTCGGTCACGATCCCAAGCGTGTTGCCAGAACTCCCGCACTTGGCCGTGATCGTATCGACGTGCCATCGTTGATACTCGATACTGACACACCCGGCTACATGACTGTTCGGCCATGGAATCGATCACTGGGAGGAGATCACTGCTTGTCGCCGGGGGAAAGGGGTTAGATGTTCCATCCCTACGAGTACAACTATGCGACTCTATCCGATTGGAGTGGGCGGGGCCGGCTGTCGGGTAGTTGACCGGATGTATGAGATGGCTGCCGACCGGGCTCTTATCAGTGGGGTCGCTTGTTTCGATACCGATGCCACATCGTTGGATGGGCTGGCATCGATCCCATCCGATCGCCGATATCGGTACGGAGAGCGGGCCGGCAACTCCTGACTAGCCGGAAATATTGATCGGGGCGTAGAAATCGGAACAACACATGCACCGGAGTTGTGTCGCGAGCTTGATGCCGGACAGCCGACACAAGCGGACGCATTTCTGCTTGTTGCTGGTCTTGGTGGGGCGACCGGCGGTGGAACACTGCCAGCATTGGTAAGGGAACTGGAACAGCGGTATGCACAGCCGGCATATGTCGTTGGGATTCTCCCGAAAACAAACCCAGCAACGACAGCGAATCCGGAGGATCAAAAACGACAGCAGCCGAGTGAGACTCACTCAACCACAGCTCAGCATTCGGATATCGCCTCGCTAACAGCAGCGGTCCATGCACTTGATCAACTCCAGCGGACAGCAAGTGCCATCATCGGATTTG
>JBEQBL010000176.1:649-4231 GCA_041639835.1 Salinarchaeum sp. | reverse complement strand
GAATAAATGGTAGGATTACAACCAGCCTATGTCACGTGGTTTGTGGCATATCATGTCGGCTTCATCCACCCCCCTGAAGGGGTGGGCTTTCGCCTCGCTACCGCTGTAAGCTCCGGACAGTCAGACTACTATCGTCAAGACGCTATCTTCGTGTAGCAAAGCTATAGACACAGTTGGTTACACACGTTCTTCATGTACGTCCTGAAGGGCACTGGCCAGTGTATCGCGGGTGTCCGCTACGGCGAGATGTGATGTACACGCACAGTCAGACGCACCAAACGCCGCGATGCGGTCTCCAGGCAGTGATTGGGCAATCGCACACTCTCGGTCAACACCCGGTGATCGATAGACGGTAACAAGTGTAGCCGCCGGGTGGCCAAGGAGATAGTCAATATGCCAGTGGCGTGTGTCCCGGTCCCCGGCAGCCAGTTCACGATGGCGGTCAACCCGGGAGAACCCGCCCGGACCAAACGCACTGCCGGTATACGCATACCACCCGGCATCGAAGAGGTACTCGCCAAGGGCACCAACCTCAATAGTTGCTGACTGAGACAGTTCAAGCAACAATGTATAGGTACCCTGTGTCACCGCTGATCACTCCGCAGTAGCCGTGTCATTATTGACAGGGTATCGGGGAGATCACTTGGGCGTACCGAGACGGGACAGAACATGGACAAGCAGTGGAAGGCGACTGCCCCCGAGTGCGTTTCCTCAGGATGTAGGGGCGACGAGTTCAATCGGGTGCTGTGAGGGGCGTTCAAGCAGGGCCTCGATTTGGTCCGAACAGGAAATACCGGGAGAAACAATTGTGCGGTCGGTTCCGCCAAACTGCTCGCGGATTGGCTCTCCAACATCCATGCTGAGTTCGTAATAATCGGTCTTGTATCCGAAAGAGCCAGCCATCCCACAACATTCTGTCTCCGAACTCATAACATCATATCCGGCGGCCTCAAGCACAGCGGACGTATACTCAGCGACACCGATTGTACGGGCCTGGCAATGGGGGTGATACGCAACGCCATCGGTCTCGGTAGGCCCGGCAAGGGCATTCAGATCGGCCCCATCCTCAATCAGCCCATAGACATACTCCATAATTTCATAGGTCTGTGACTGAAGCTGCTCAAAGGCGGTGTCATCAAGTAACCGCTCGTACTCGGACCGGAACATGGCCGCATCGCTTGGCTCGATCACAACAACATCGCGGTCGGCATCAAGATGTGATGTAATCGCGTCATACACCGCCTGGGCCTGACGCTCGGCGGTCGCAATCATACCCTGTGAAAGGGGTGGACGACCGCTGCCAGGGACATCAGGCACGCGGACATGGACACCCAGTGCCTCAAGCGTACGGACAGCTGCCTTGCCTCGCTCAGGGGCGATATATCGCGTATATGTATCCGGATACAGCACAACCTCACGCGTGGCATCAGCCGGTGAGATCGCTGCCTGGTCGCGGTTCTGGAACCAGGTATAGAAGTCCGTACGCGCAAAGGTTGGCAGATCACGACGGCGATCAAACCCGGCGACTTTCTCAGCAACCGTGCGAATCGGACCGGCATTGGCAACCCAGTTTGAAAGCGGCGCCATGGCTGAGCCAAGCTCTGCTAAGGTGCGGAAATTCCCGGCCAGCCGTTTTTGCAGGGAGAGACCACTGGGTTCCTCATCGGGGACAAGTTCATCATACACCCATGAGACCGACTCGGGATCGGTATCATTGCGATTGAGTCGGTCACGAACAACGGTATTGATCCATGGAATGTCGATTTTGACCGGACAGGCCGGGACACAGCGTGAACAGCCAGTACACAGATCATTAAACTCGGCGGTGACATCAAGTCCATCGACGCCAGCTTCCCAACCGGTCGCGATGCCCCCGGAGTACGTTTCGCCGCCAAAGACATGGCCACCAACGCTTTGAAAGTTACCACAGGCATTCGAGCAGGCCGAGCAACGAATACAATAAAGGGTTTCGCGGAGTTGCTCGTCTTCACGAAGGTCCATCCGACCGTTATCAAGTAACACAAGATGGAAGTCGCGATCAGTATTGGCCGTCAACGGCGTCTCATCAGCCTCAAAATCAGGGACTGGCGAGTCAACCGGCGGGGTCAGCATCGAAATGTATGAGGTGATATCCTGTCCGGTGCCAGAGCGTCCGATTAACTCAATAAAGGGGGCGATGTCCTCAACCGTCGGAACGATTTTCTCGATCCCAGCTACGGCAATATGGGTATCGGTGGTCGTGACGGTCTTCCGGGCATTGCCCTCGCTTGTAACCAGTGCCATGGTGCCTGAATCGGCAGCAATAAAATTGGCACCGGTCAGGCCGACATCAGCGTCCTCGATTAAGTCCCCAAGTCGCTCCCGAGCGAAGGTTGTGAGATCCTCGGCAGTATCAAGATCCACATCTGGATCAAAGGTGTCCTCAAAGAGTTCCGCAATCTCCTCGCGGGATTTGTGAATTGCCGGGGCAACAATATGCGATGGGTCTTCCGTGGCAAGTTGTAACACCCATTCGCCAAGATCGGTTTCAATGACGTCGACACCATCGGCTTCTAAGGCGTCGTTGACCTCGATTTCCTCGGAGGTCATCGACTTTGATTTAATGAGCCGCTCGGCGTCATTTTCGGCCGTGACCTCACGAATATACTGGGTTGCATCCGCAGCATCATCAGCGAGATACACAGTGCCACCATTGGCCTCAACGGTGGCAGTCAGTTCATCGATAAGTTCCGGGAGCCGCTGAATGGCGTCTTCCTTGATCGCTCGGGCTTCGGATTTGAGTTGCTCATACTCCGAAAGCGCGGCGGTCGATTCGTTGCGACCGGCATTGAACCCACGGGTATTTTCTGCGATGGCAGCCCCTTCCGCGTCCATGTACTGACTGATGCGGTCAGCTTTGGATGGGTGATCACTACTCATTGTGTATCACCTTCGGATGGCGTTGTGCTAACGGCCCGGTCAGCATCCTCGATAAGGATCACATCAACGACTTCAGGCCCATGCGCGCCCATGACCAAACTTCCCATATCGGCTGTGGCACTGGGACCGGTCGCAATAATCGCCGAACGCTGATCATCACGGGCTCGCGTGGCAAACCAGTCAATGGCATCAGCCATGCCGGCGACGATATCGGATCGGCGGAGGACAACGACATGCCGGGTATTGAACAGACTCACCGGTTCAGTGCCGGCGGCATCGGACTCAAGGACAACACTACCATAGTCGGCAATGCCAAGTGCAGCAGCAGTGACGCCGGTTTCCGCAGCACGAAGTTGGGCGGCTGTTGGCTCCGTTTCGACGGCCTCCGGAAGCGTCGCCTCAGCAAACGGCAGCGGGACACCAACAGCAGGGGGGTCGATGGCCTCTGCAATAGCGGTCTTGCACTGTTCGGGCTGCACGCGGGTCATCGAGACGTCATACTCCGAAAGATGGTCGGAGAACGTCGCAACCGAGGACTCGGCCGTTGCCATGCTACTTGTGCTGTGTGAATCCAGCCATTTGGGTGTTCTGCCGACGGCCAGATAATCAGAAGACCTCCGGAAAGAGGAAATACACAAACAGCAGCGTCCAGAGACCAACCAA
>JBEQBL010000176.1:0-639 GCA_041639835.1 Salinarchaeum sp. | reverse complement strand
AATGAGACGTAATAGACAAGCGGAATTAAGTTAAGTCGAATAATACGTCCTTCCTGTCCAACAAGGCCAACGGTTGCCAGTGCAGCGATGATGTTGTGGATCGCGACGAGATTGCCAATAGCGCCCCCAACGGCTTGTGCGCCAACGATCAGTGTTCGGGAGAGTGACAGCGTCTCGGCAGCAACAAACTGTAGCGGCGTGAAGGTGACATTTGAGACGGTATTTGAACCGACTAATGCAGCACCAAGTGCTCCGATGGCGGCAGCAACAGCGGGGTAGGCCGGGCCAAGCGCCTTGGCGACGGCATCGGCAAGAACAACGATCATACTCTGGACCTCAGCGGTATGGGCGCCGGACTGGAGCATGACTTGTACCATTGCAAGGACAAACAGCAGCGGAATAAGCGGTGAGAGGAGTTTTCGAGTGGCTTCCCGCCAGGCATCAATGACCTGCGCACGCGACATGCCCAACAGGGGAACGGCACAAAGCGCACTGACAAGGAGCCACCAGCCGGGCAGGTATGCAAATTCAATGGTACCCACCAGATCAGTGCCAACAATATCGGTCCACCTGAACAACAATGGCCCAAGCGTAATACTACCAAAATCGGTGGAGAAAGAGACAACCGCCAGCGACAGG
>JBEQBL010000175.1:0-4242 GCA_041639835.1 Salinarchaeum sp. | reverse complement strand
CGCATCAGAGGCCAGGGGGCTCACGCGTCTGGTGTATCCCCTGGTTTGTGAGACTACTGGGTGGTCGCTGCGTGTTTCCGAAGCGGCTGCGTGGCAATTGCCTCACGAACCGGCTGTGCAATCCATCCGTTACCGGCTGCCGGTGTCCCATCGAACCAGTCAGCCCGATATTCCGCTGGCAGATAGCGATCATGCACTGGAAGTCGCTCTCGTAGCGTTACACCATGTTCCGCCGTCTGGTCCCGGAGGGTCTGCAACTGTGGCCATGCATGTTCGGGGTTGATATGATCCTGTGTTACTGGTGAGATACCGCCAAGATCATCAACACCACAGCTCAGTAACTCCTCAATCGGAGCGATATTTGGCGGGGCTTGAATGGCCACCGTCTCCGGTAACGCGCGTCGTGCCATTGCCACGGTCTCCTGGAGTGTTGATAGATCAGGACTCCCTCGATCCCATCGCTCATTCTCGGTTACCGGCTGGATAATCACCTCCTGAATGTGATCATACGTTGCATGAAGCTTTGCAATCACCTGGAGACTCTCAGCGCGGTCCCGACGTGTCTCCCCGATTCCGACGAGTAATCCGGTGGTAAATGGGATTTGAAGCTCACCGGCAGTCCGAATTGTGGCAATACGCTGACTCGGCTCCTTTGCCCGCGATCCGGCATGGGCTCGCACGTCGGCTGTTGTCTCAAGCATCACGCCCATGCTTGCATTTACGGGGGCAACGGTGGCCATCTCCGAGCGTTGTTGATCCCCTGGATTCGCATGTGGTAACAGTCCCTCTTCAAGCGCTATCTCACAGGCGGCTTTCAGATACTCGTGAATCGACGCATAGCCCCACTCGGCGAGTTGAGCATGAATCTGCTCGTACCGGGGGTCTGGATCATCACCGAAGGTAAACAACGCCTCCGTACAGCCCAGCGCAGCTCCCTGTCTGAGTATTTCCCGTACCTTCTCTGGCCGCAGGAGTGTTGCCTCCCCGGGTGGATCATAGAACGTGCAGTATTCACATGTATACCGACATGCCGTCGTCAATGGGACAAAGACGTTCCGCGCGACGGTCACCTGCTCTGCTGGTGTAATAGCTGCTGGGTCCGTCGCGAGCAGTTGCTCAACCCCGGGGCAGTCGTTCACGCCAGTTCTGTAGGTATCAAGCCACAAAACGATACGGATCTACAGGTGGGAACAGGCTACGTGGTGGGACTTTATCCCCGGAGCAGGTCACGTTCTCTCGGCTCTGCTGAGTACCGGTTCGTCATCTTTCACGATGAGTTGAAACCCCTTTTCGGTAAGCCACTGTGCGGCAGCCCCGTCTGTATGTAATAACACCTCTTTGAGATCCTCGCGGGTATCGATATCTGTTGAGAGCCGATATGAATCAACCTCGGTGAGGGTGGCACCAATATCGGCGGCAATCGCCCGGTGATCGCGGAGTGACACACCATGATAGTCGACACGAAATGCGTCGTGTCGGGCAACAACGGCATTCGTGCCTCCACCTTGTCCGGGGGCGATGACCACATCCGATTCCGGGGCACACAGTCGTTGTATCGCTGTCGGTGTCGCAAGCGTGAGATCGGCCATAATGATCCCAACCGGTGGTGTATGTGTCGCCAAGCGGTCGTTGACTGCCGTAGTTAATGCCCGTGTGTCGACCTCGACAGGGACATCGACATCGACCGGTGTTGTTGCAAGAACTGTAGGCTCATAGCCGGCCGCTGTAATGGCCTGTATCACGTCCCGTAATGAGGCCATCGCAAAGGCCTGCCGTTCATCGGATGTCAGTGTTCCGGCCAAGCTCGTCTTGGGCGTTTGGCCATCAAAGGGGACGAACACGCGCATGGTCTACTTTTTATTGGGGCCTGACTGTTTCCTTGCTTTCGAAGCGTCCGGGACAACTGGACAGTTAGAACAGTGGTTCGAGTTCGTCGTGATCGTCCTCAACCAGTTCCTCAAGATTATCTCGGCTTTCTTCTTTGATCTCCTCGATGTTATCCTGGGCCTCAATTGCGACCTGTTGGAGTTCCTTGATCCGGGGGACATCCGTTGCTCCGGACAGGAGGACAATGGCCGAGACCTGATTTGACTGTGGCAGTGGATAGTCACCGCCGCGAATCTCCATTGATCCAGTCTGTTCCTCAAGCCATTTGCGCCCCCGTTCGATGCCCTTTCGATTGAGATACTGTGGCGGCCCGGCTGTCACAAGCAGGCCTCGTTCAACGGCATCGATTTCACAGGGCAATGTCAGCCGTCCAAGGGCGGCCTTCCGAACCAAACTCGTAATCCGGTTTGTGTTATGTGAGGTATCGATCTCCGGCTCATCGTTGCCGGTAAACCGCGACAGAAGCCCGCCGGTTTGTTTGTTCTCAACCTCCTCGCTTGCATAGCCAATCGTTGATACACCACCGCCCGACAGGGTATTGATGATCTCACTTGAGTCGACAATTGATTCGGCGACATCATCACCCATTTCAACTTCCCCGGCACTGAACATGAGGCCAAATCGAGTGACAATCTCCCTGTTAATCTCCTCATAGCCACTTTCCATCGATTCGCCGGTCCGTCGCCAGGCATCGTTATCAAAGACGAGGAGATTATCCACCTCTCGAACGAAGGTCTGGAACGATCGGGCTGCATTCAGCGTGTAGATCCCGCCTTCATCGCTGCCGGGTAAAATACCAAGGCCGTATACCGGTTCGGTGTAGATGCGTTTGAGATGCTTGGCAAGCACCGGTGAGCCACCTGATCCGGTCCCGCCGCCAAGCCCGGCGACAATCAGGAAGGCATCAACCTCATGGACAGGAATCTGGTCGATCGCCCCCTGTATCTCATCGATATCCTCCTCGGCAATCTGTGATCCAAGTTCATTGTCGGCGCCAACGCCATGCCCCTTGACACGGGCCTGCCCGATCAGCACGCGATTCTCCTGTGGGATCCGCTCAAGTCCCATGAGATCAGCCTTGGCGGTATTGATAGCGATGGCATCGCGTACGATCCCGCTGTTCGTCCGCTCGTCGAATTCGAGAAACTTATCGACGACCTTGCCGCCGGCCTGCCCGAAACCAATCATCGCGAGTTTCATATATTAGAACCCCAGTTTAATGTGAAGCAAGTGAAAATCGGGATATAAGGCTTGTGACTCCGTCAGACAGCCGTCGTACATTCTCCGCTCAAGACGTCATTTAGTTTAGATACGCTTCGACTGTGCGTAACTCCTCCGGTGTATACCCAAACGCGGTCACATCATTGTCTTCGACAACATTGTCCATCTCAAGGGCTCGTGCCTGATCTGTCCCCATTGGGATGCCGGGCAGGACCTCGGCAACTCCTAATCCGAGTTTGGCAATCCCCATTGGCACCGATACGACCTGGCCCCCTCCATGGACCAGTCGTGTCAGCTCCGCTAGGGAGTATATCCGTGGCCCACCAAGTTCGTATGTAGCCCCACTGTGGGTATCTGACGCGATCGCATCGGCCAGCATCGGCGCAAGATCGCCAACCCAGATCGGCTGATACCGTGTTTTCCCACCGCCCGGTAACGCCTTGATCGGCCCCGGTGTGATGCGTTTCAAAAATGGCAAAAACTCGCCCCCATCACCAAAGACAATCGATGGTCGGATGATCGTCCAGTCGCGATCACTGTCTCGCACGAGCTCTTCGGCAGTCCCTTTCGCGCGTGTGTACTCTGTTTCCCCAGTCGGATCTGCGCCCAGAGCGCTCATCTGGAGGACCCGGGGCACATCATGATCCGTTGCGGCCCGGAGGGTTGTCTCCGTGGCCCCGACATGCACGCCGTGATGGGTCAACTCTCCTGGTGGAGTAAACAGTGGTGACAACGCGACCAGATTTATGACCGCATCCATCCCCTCGATGGCCGATTCGACGGCCGCATACTCGGTTGCATCTCCACTCACAGTTGTCACGCCCGCCGGCAGGGCAGCGTCGGCTGGCGACCGTGACAGGGCGGTTACCGCATGCCCTCGTTCATGTAGCGTTTCACAGACGGCTGTTCCGATAAATCCGGTCCCGCCGACAACGAGCACCTCCATTGTCTGGTGATTTGTTGATTTCATTGAAACAAAACCTTGCCCCTTGCGGCACCGGCCCGCCAGGTCATCCCGAACACCCAAACCACCGGGGGTAATTAGTCACGGGCATGTTGGTCACCATCGAGGGGCTTGACGGCAGTGGCAAAACGACCGTCTGGGAGGCCCTTCGGGAGGAATACTCAGGTACC
>JBEQBL010000174.1:0-4313 GCA_041639835.1 Salinarchaeum sp. | reverse complement strand
CTGTTGACCGTACCTCCGCGTACCGCGGCTGGATGATCTTAATAAAGACATACGTGAACAGGATAATCAGCGGAATTGGAGCCATCGTGACCAATGCCAGTTGCCAGTTGTATGCCAGCAACACCAGTCCAATGCCCACCACCATTACGACCATCCGAAACAGGGAGTTCATACCATCGTTAAGAAATCGTTCAAGCTGATTGACGTCATTCGAAAGAATGGACATCATTTCGCCGGTCTGCTTGTCGGCGAAAAAGCCCATGTTCAGGCCCTGCATCGCTTCATAGGTGTCCGTCCGGGTATCATGCTGGATATGCTGTGCAAAGCGATTAAATCCCCAGTTCCGCAGCCAGTGGAAGACAGCCGCAAATCCAAAGCTACCGGCGATAAGCCAGACAGTAAGCCAGAACTGCGCCGTTCGGTCGGTCGGTAACAGTGGATCAAGACTGGCACCAGCAAGCGGTAGCGCCTCGGCGTACCCCACTTCCTCGAGAAAGATAGCATCAATAGCAACCGCAAGTAAAATCGGCGGTAGTAAGTCAAGCACCCGGGCAAGGACGGAAGCAAGGATACCAACAAATGCCGATGGCCAGTATCGAATCCCGTAGGTGCTGAACAATCGACGCATTGGATTGTCAACCTGCTCCCGCTGCTCTTCGAATGGGTCATCATCCTCCCAGTCAACACTCATTAACTGGGATTAGATACGGGATCGGTACGTATAGGAATTCGGCCAGCGGAGGGACCGAACGGTCAGCACGAAGCCGCTGGCGAAAAGTTCAGTTCGTGTCAGCGGAGCCGGTTTCGATGGGTGCACCGACGAGGTTTCCCCACTCTGTCCATGACCCATCGTAATTACGGACATCCTCGAAGCCAAGGACTTCACGCAGCAGGAACCACTCGATTGAGGACCGTTCGCCAACCCGGCAGTAGGTGATCGTTGATTCGCCACCAGTTACACCAGCCTCGGCGTACAGTTCACGTAACTGGTCGGAATCTTTGAACGTGCCATCGTCGTTGAGCGTTTCAGCAATGGGAACATTGCTTGCGCCAGGAATATGTCCACCGCGCTGGGCCGTTTCGTTAAGTCCCTCCGGCGCAATGATATCGCCGCGGAACTCCTCGGGCGATCGCACATCGACCATTGGAAGGCCTTCCTCAACGGCGTGGTCAACATCGTCTTTGTAGGCACGAATATTCTCGAAGGGCCCACGAGCGGTATAGTCCTGTGGCGGATACGATGGTGTCTCAGTTGTTAGTGGGTAGTCATTCTCAACCCAGTATGACTTCCCGCCGTCAAGCACACGAACATCCTCATGCCCGTAGTACTTGTAGATCCAGTAGGCAAACAGTGCAAACCAGTTTGGTACACGGCCACCACCATATAGCACAACCGTTGTATCCTCAGTAATACCCGCGTCGCCGTTAAGACGGGCAAACTCCTCCTTGGAAACAATGTCACGACGCGTCTGGTCAGTCAGATCAGCCTCCCATTCAAAGAAGATTGCACCTGGTGGATGGCCCTCCTCATAGGGCGTGTATTCTGAATCGGCTGTGACGGTGGGGTTGTTAACCTCAACAAGACGATACTCCGGATCATCATGTTGGAACAAGTCACTGTGCCCATCAAGCCAGTCAGCGGTGACTAAGACATCAGCCATATCGAATATACAAAGGCACGCCCCAAATATTATGGGTTCGCTGTCACCCGATGTTGCTTCTATCTACGAGGCTGTGTTATCAGTCGTTGGTACTACGATTTTGTTATTCAGCTTGAAACGCCCACCAAGCCCGTTTCAGGTATTATAATAACAAACAAGGCCGGTTATCATAGCTACCAGTTGTCATTGCCGGTTACCCGGAACCAACTGCCTTCCCGGGTACCTTTTTATTCAACAGGCCTTATTTGGCAATGTGGCAAGTTCCGGGGACTACTTACGATTTTTCCCGTATGAAACCCCCTTTGACGGGCAGCAGGAGGCAATGGAGCGGATTTATAATGCCTTGACACGGGGACAGGATGTGCTATTTGAGGGGGCGTGTGGGACCGGAAAAACGCTGGCGTCGCTTGCACCGGCACTTGAGTACGCTCGCCAAGCGGACAAGACGGTTGTAATAACAACAAATGTCCACCAGCAGACCCGCCAGTTTCGGCGCGAAGCAGAGGCCATTCGGGCTGAAGAGGCTATCCGCGCGGTCGTGTTCAAAGGGAAGGCGTCGATGTGTCACATTGATGTTGATTATGAGGAGTGTCAGGTCCTGCGGGATAATACGTACGACCTTGTTGATCGCGAACAGGATCTTGATGAACTCAATCGCCGTGAATCAGAGTTACTGGAGCAAAGCCAGCGTGGCGATGGCGATGCAAAGGCGGCCCGAAGCGAGATTATGGATGAGATTGAGGCCGTTGAAGCCGAAATCAACGACCTAACCGAACGAGCAACCTGCGAATACTATTATCGCAACCTTACCGCCGATACTGATAGCTTCTATCGGTGGCTGTTTGATGACGTGCGAACACCAACGGAGATCTATGATCACGCACACGAGGCGGGGTTCTGTGGGTACGAGCTGCTCAAGGATGGCCTCGATGGCGTCGATTTAGTTGTCTGTAATTACCATCATCTGCTGGACCCGATGATTCGGGACCAGTTTTATCGGTGGCTCGATGTCGATCCTGCTGAGACGATCGTTGTCTTTGATGAAGCCCATAATATTGCCGACGCCGCCAGAGATCACGCCACCAGAGAACTCTCTGAGCGGACCCTCGAAGGGGCAAGCGAGGAACTGGCCGATATCAATGATCCACGGACAAAAGCGGCTGGCAATGTTATTGAGACGTTTCTCACGGCGCTACGGGAGACGTATGAGGACACACTGGGATTTGGAGACCGGGAAGCCATCGGTGATGAGTGGGAGGATATCGCTATTGACAATGATGACCGTCGGGATGATCTGACCCTGACCTTCCTCAAGCAGTATACCGGCTCCGGAATCGAGCAGGATCTTGAGACAGCAATTGCGTTGGGCCGTGAACTCGAACAGCAGTATGAAACCGCCTACCGCGATGGGCAAACGGAGGAACGGAAAGACTCACCAACATTGACCGCGGCAACATTTCTGGCCGACTGGCTTGAGAGCGGTGGCAATCCAAGACAGTATCCGGTCGTCGCGATTCGCCGGGATATGACAACTGATGACGTATACGGACGGGCCGAGTTGTATACCTGTATTCCACAGCAGGTAACCGGTGAACTGTTCGATCAGACATATGCAACGGTGCTCATGAGCGCCACGTTACGGCCCTTTGAGGTCTTAGAAGACGTGCTAGGCATGGATGAGCCGGTGACCATGGCCTATGGACTCAATTTCCCAGCAGCAAATCGACACACAATCGCTGTTGATACACCGCCATTGTTTGCCAACACACGGGACGATCCGGAAGTGCAGGAGACGATTACAGCAACACTGCGTGATGCGGTTGACTTTACGCCGGGAAATACACTTGCGTTTTTCCCAAACTACAGTGAAGCACAACGATACCACGATCGGTTGACCAAGACAACCGATCAGACCCTCTATCTTGATCAGCCTGGCACTGATGCGACCACTCTTCGCGAGCAGTTTGTCGCGGACACCAATGGCGTGTTGTGTACCTCGTTATGGGGCACACTAACTGAGGGGGTGAGTTTCGATGGGACAGATGCCCGATCAGTTGTGGTTGTTGGGGTTCCATATCCCCGGCTTAATGATCGCACACAGGCGATTCAGGACGCGTATGACCGGACTTTTGCGGACCGAGGGGTTGATGATCCTGGTTGGCAGTATGCTGTTGAGGTGCCGACGGTGCGAAAGACCAGACAGGCACTAGGTCGGGTGATTCGCTCACCGGCGGATATCGGGACTCGAGTGCTGCTTGATCGACGCTATACCGCCGGCGGACGAGCTGAGTTAGGGGAGTACAGTGTCTATGATACCTTTCCCGAGGAACTCCGCGAGGAGTTGGTTGATGTCAACCCGGACAAACTGAAATTTGCCCTTCTGAACTTTTATCAGCAACATGACGCCTATGACGGTGCGCCGCCGACACCGTGAAACGCTTCGTTCAAACTCTTCTGTCGCGATGATGTCGGCGGCAATATGCGTTTGCTGTCCACTCTCATCTGATGCGATCATCGCCAAGGAGTTTCCGCTAGCTTTCCGTCAGGGCGGCAGCGAAACCGTACTGACGGTGCGATTTCGGCTGGCATCCCACAGTCGGAGTTCAGTAATTGTCCAGTCAATGCGATCGATTGATCGCTCGGCAAGTCGCT
>JBEQBL010000173.1:0-4429 GCA_041639835.1 Salinarchaeum sp. | reverse complement strand
CCAATCGAGCACCGTGAGGAGCCAATTACCAGACTTCGAGAGGACCTGCGTGCCAAACGCGATCGGCGATCAAGTCAGCGTAAACGAGAACTCGCGGCTGATTTACACGGATACCGAGCAGCAGCCGACCAACTGCTCAAGCAGGCCTTAGAACTGGATGTTGAATTAGCAATTGCACAGTTCACTGCGGAGTACGGCGGGACACTCCCAACACTGACAGCACCAACTGATGAAGGCCCGGATATTGCGATCACAGGTGGGCGGTCACCACTGCTTGATCTGTCACCGGCGGACATTGAGCCGGTTACGTATGAGCTCGAGGATGTGATCTTACTATCCGGCGTCAACAGTGGCGGGAAAACCTCGTTACTTGATCTACTGGCGGTCATCGTCATTCTTGCACATATGGGATTACCCGTCCCAGCCGAAAGTGCCACTGTGCGGCGATTTGAAACGTTATACTATCATGCCAAAACACAGGGCACACTGGACGCCGGGGCTTTCGAATCAACATTACAGGAGTTTGCCGATATCGCCACCGGAGGCGAAGAGTCACTGGTCCTTGTCGATGAACTTGAGGCAATTACCGAACCGGGGGCCAGTGCCAAGATCATCGCCGGGATCTTAGAGCGGTTGACCAACTCCCAGACAACTGCCGTTGTTGTCTCCCATTTAGCGGCCGAAATTCAGGATGCTGCTACCATCGATATCAGAATTGATGGGATTGAGGCCAAGGGACTTGAGGATGGCGAGCTTGTTGTTGACCGCTCCCCACGGGCCGATCATCTCGCACGATCAACACCGGAGTTAATTGTCGCCAAGTTAGCAGAGGAACATGAAACCGGGTTTTATCAGGAGTTGCTCACGAAATTCCAGTAGTCGCTACCACCAAGGTACACCAACGGGGGCAGCCGGGGCCTCACCCCGAGACTCTGTAAGAGTTAAGCCGCTGGGAAGGCGTTATGAAACTAATGGATGGGGAGCCGGAGGGCGGCATGCTCTCCTGGGACGAAACGGTCTTTCGGGATGAACGGGTCTTTGAGATCGATTACCTCCCAGAGACGTTCAAACACCGGGAAACGCAGATGGAGAAACTCAAGTATGCTCTTCGGCCGGCCACCAGAGGGGCGCGTCCGCTTAATGCTCTTATTCGGGGGCCCCCAGGAACGGGAAAGACAACGGCTGTGCAGAAACTCTTCGATGAGTTGGCGGCCGTGCCACAGACTCAGGCAACGCGGATTAACTGCCGGATGAATGATACCCGGTACTCTGTCTTTTCCCAGTTGTTTGAACGCGTCTTTGAGTACGAGCCCCCGGAAAGCGGGATTTCATTCAAAAAGCTGTTTGGGCAGATTACCGATCAGCTTGTTGAGGCCGATACGGCGATGGTTGTGGCCTTGGATGATGTCAATTACCTCTATTATGAAAATGAGGCCTCGGATACCCTGTATTCACTGTTGCGAGCACACGAGGAACGAGGTGGCGCCCGTATCGGGGTGATTGTGGTGTCGTCCGATCCTGAGCTTGATATTATCGATGCCTTAGATACACGAGTCCAGAGTGTCTTTCGGCCGGAAAAGGTGTATTTCCCAACATATGGACAAGCTGAAATTGCCGATATTCTTGAGGAGCGCGTTGACCGAGGATTCAAGCAGGGCGTCCTTGGCACCCGAGAACTGGATGTGGTCGCGGAGTTGACAGCGCGAGGCGGAGACCTTCGCGTTGGCCTTGATTTACTGCATCGAGCCGGGTTAAACGCCGAACTACGAGGGAGCACGGAAATTTCAATTGAGGATATTGAGGAAGCCTACGAGGATGCGCAGTATGTCCATCTTACCTACAGTATACAGGCACTGTCGGAAAGTGAGACGGCCTTACTGGAGGTGATTGCCAACAACGAAGGGCAGCAGGCAGGGGCCGTCTACGATGCCTTCCATGACGCAACCGAGCTTGGGTATACACGGTATTCCGAGATTCTCAACAAACTCGAAGAGCTGGGTCTTGTAGAGACTGAATACGCAGATCTTGATGGTCGAGGGCGGTCACGCGAGATTTCACTTGCGTATGATGCCGCCGCCGTTCTCGACCGGATCGAGTAACGCAGAGGTCAAGCGGGAACTCTTTGAAAACCCCACACTAGCAGTGAATGTGAACACAGCAACGCTCAAACAAGCGGCGGCTGAGCGGGCCGTTGAGTTGGTCCCCGATGGTGCTACTGTTGGACTGGGCTCGGGGTCAACAGCAGCATACGCGATTGACGCTCTTGGCACAGCCAAGCGAGATATAACCGGGGTACCAACGTCGTTTCAGGCGCGTGAACGGGCCCTTGATGCTGGTATCGACGTTCAGGACTTGGATCAGGTCGAGCGCATTGACATGGCCATTGATGGCGCCGATCAGGTGGCGGATAATGTGTTGATCAAAGGTGGCGGCGGCGCACATACCCGTGAAAAGGTGATTGATACACTTGCCGAGCGGCTTGTCATTGTTGTTGATCCACGCAAACTAGCAGCGCAGATTGATGCAGCTATACCAGTAGCGGTGATTCCGTCAGCGCGGACGGTGGTTGCCGATCGGATTCGTGAGCTTGGTGGCACCCCTGAGTTACGGCGGGCGCAGGCCAAAAGCGGGCCTGTCGTCACTGATAATGGGAACCTCATCCTTGATTGTGCCTTTGGAACGATCGATGCGCCAGAAGCTACTGCTAACCAGTTGGCCACAATACCGGGCGTGGTTGAGCATGGACTGTTTGTTGGGATCGCGGACACGCTGTGTATCGGACGGCCGGACGGGGTAGAAACGCGGTCACTCAGGGATGCAGAGACCTAACGTCCAAGCAAAGGCATAGCTTTCTCCATGCTGCGAGACAAAGGGTATAACAATGGCATCCTCGTTCCCGGCACCGGCATTGCAGGCACGGGCCGATCAGTGTGTACAAGCGATCGAAACCGCGGGGGATGTGCTTGTAGTATCGCATATCGATGCTGACGGACTCACAAGTGGGGCCATTGCGGCGACAGCACTTGAGCGAGCGGGGATTTCCCATGCTGTAACGTTTGAAAAGCAACTGGACGAGTCGGTGATCGAAGCGATTGCAACAACAGATTATCAGACAGTCCTCTTTACCGACTTTGGAAGTGGGCAGCTACCGGCGATTAAACCGCATATAGAGGCCGGTCGCATCGATCCAGTCGTGATTGATCATCACCAGCCGGCTCCGGACGGAGATGTTGACCATCACCTGAATCCATTACTTGAGGGGATTGATGGAGCATCGGAACTCTCTGGAGCCGGGGCAACATATCTTTTCGCTCGGGCACTTGGGGGATCACAGAATCGCGATTTGGCCGCACTGGCTGTTGTCGGCGCATTGGGAGATCGCCAGGAGGAAAATGGCGAATTGGTTGGCCCAAATGACCGGATTGCTGCCGAGGGTGTTGATGCCGGTGTCTTAGAGCGGACGACCGACTTGAGTCTCTATGGGAAACAGACACGGGCACTGCCCAAACTGTTTGCCTACGCCGGTGAGATCAATATCCCCGGCATTACCGGTAACAGGGACGGAGCAGCTCGATTTCTTGAGGACCTATCCGTCAACGTACGAGATGAGACCGGATGGGCACGATGGGTTGATCTAACCGATGACCAGCGTCAGGTTGTCGCCAGTGCGTTACTTAAACGGGCAATCACGCGTGGGGTGCCGGCCAAGAAGATCAATCGACTCATCGGGACAAGCTATATTCTAACCGACGAGGCACCAGGAACGGTACTGCGGGATGCTACCGAGTTTTCCACACTGTTGAACGCGACAGCACGGTATGAGCGAGGGGATGTCGGGCTGGCGGTCTGTCTGGGGGACCGCGAGGGAGCCTTTGCATGTGCGCAGCAGTTACTGCAAACCCATCGACAGAATCTCTCCGAAGGAGTCGAATGGGTCCAAGAGCACGGTGTCACACGCGAGGAGCACTGTCAGTGGTTTCACGCCGGGGAGACAATCCGAGCAACGATTGTTGGCATTGTTGCGGGCATGGCCGTTGGCGTTGAGGGGGTTGATCGATCGGTACCGATTATTGCCTTTGCGGAGAAATCTGATACGGAAACAAAAGTGTCCGCGCGAGCCACCCCAGCACTGGTCCAGCAGGGCGTTGATCTCTCAGTGGCAATGCATGAGGCGGCAACGGCTATCGACGGGGAAGGCGGTGGGCATACTGTTGCCGCTGGTGCCACGATCCCGGCTGACACAGCGTCGACGTTTCTTGAGCATGTTGATGATATTCTCGGACGGCAGTTAGATGCGGGCTAATGGCGGCTGGTTGACCTCCTCCACACGACTGAAGATCGTGGGCATTCGCCTTGGGACACTGTAAGGTGGATCGCGTCTTTGAGTCGTTCCCACTGAGTGGTGTTGGCAACTGCGATCAAGGAACTC
>JBEQBL010000172.1:0-4560 GCA_041639835.1 Salinarchaeum sp. | reverse complement strand
TCGTGTGGACCGGACGACCACAGTGGACAACGTTGATTCCGGCCGTTGGACCGTGGATAGGCATTGCAATCACTGGCGCTATACTGGTGGGTGTCGATCAACTCCTCTTTGGAGGTCTGCTTGTCGCTATCGGCGGCGGCAGTGCCGGGATGCGTCTACTTCGCTATCGCCATCGACAGTATGCCATCACGGACCGAGCACTGTATCACAAACACGGTAATCTACGACGACGGGTGACCCGCACCCGTCATGTGACAGTCCAAAACAGTGCGTACAAGCAGGGGCTTGCTGGATCGCTACTTGGATACGGGACTGTGTCCTTTGAGATTGCTGGCGGTGGCGACATTGCCTTTCGCGGGGTAAGTGATCCACAGCAGATTCGAGGGCTAGCTGATCAGACTGTTGGCACTGATGGTCTCACTGGCAAGGATACAGACACATCCATTCCCGGCTCAGCGGCGCAGTGGCGAGCACTCCACGCCGAGTTGCAAACGATTCGGACCCATCTTGAGACGGAGGAGGAAACATAGCGTGTGAAACGGTTAAGACCATTCCGGCCTTGGATACAGCTATGACTGATGTGTCATCGGCGTCTGCCGATCAGACGGCTGATTCCACATACGAGGTTGTGGTTATTGGTGGGGGGCCGGCAGGACTTACAACCGCATTGTACACGACGCGATTGAATCATGACACGGCTGTTATTGACCGTGGCGGCGGCCGTGCAGCCATGATGATGGATACACACAATGTTATTGGCATCCCCGAAGAGACATCCGGAACTGAGTTTCTGAACACTGCTTGGGAGCAACTGGAAGGATATGGGACCGATCTACACCGGGACGTTGTGACCGATATCACGCGGCGTGACGGCAATGGACAAGCCCGGTTTGAAATTACGACGCCAAACCAGACCGTTCAGTCGGAAGTAGTGGTCTTTGGCATGGGCTTTTCGGATACGCATGCCGATCCGCCACTTCCACGAACCGGTCGGGGACTTCATTACTGTCTGCACTGTGATGCCCAGATGTTTATTGATGAACCGGTATACGTCATGGGCCATAGCGACAGTGCTGCGTACGTGGCGATGATTCTGTTGAACTTCACTGATGATGTGGATCTCCTGTTGCGGGAGGATGAGCCAACCTGGAGTGACCATACCGGGGACCTCCTTGCGGCGCATCCTGTCAATGTTATCGAGACAGAAATCACGGGGATGTTCAAGGATGAGACGGATCCAAGTTGGCTTGGCGGCTTTGAGTTTGCTGACGGAACCACGCGCGAGTACACCGGTGGCTTTGCGATGTATGGATCGGAGTATCACAATGAATTAGCAGCCGATATTGGCTGTGAACTCAACGATGATGGGACAATCGCCGTTGACGAGGAGGGGCGGACCAGCGTCGATGGAGCCTTTGCTGTCGGTGACCTAACACCCGGTCACAACCAAATTCCGATTGCAATGGGTCAGGGAGCAGACGCTGGGATTGCGATCCACAAGCGGCTCCGGACCTATCCAAAGTCCTTAGAGGAGCTTGAGACCAGCGAGGCTGTTGTGTCACCATCCGCGGCGGACGACTAATTCGAGGTACTCGTACGCAGCCTACAGAGTTATATTCCGGATTGCCATACCACCGGTATGCGGCTTTTTTACGTTGATCCGACGGGCCGGCGGACTGATGGCGACCAGATTACACTGACACGTCATGAGATCTTAACACCGGAGGGGGCCACCCACGAGGGGTTTCAAACGATTAAAGAGCGGTTCTCCGGCGGCCTGTCGCCACATGGCGCTCGATATGTGTATGCCGACCTTGCTGAGACCCGAGCCCCGGCAACGGTCATGCGGGAATGGCTATTTGAAATAACTCGCCGAAGCACCTATGCCGATTATATCCCCTCGCGATTTCAGTCGGTGCTCGCCTATGACACCAAGCGGGGCGCCGTCCAACAGGCAACACAGTCGCTGTCCCCGGGTACATATCCCCTGTGTGCACTGGTGGTCGATGATCCAGCAGGACCGTTCTATACTGGCCATCTCCAAGGAGAAACCGTACCAGATATGATGTATCATGCTGAGGCGTACTGGGATGGACTTCCACATGCCAAAGGCCAGCGGGAGTATCTTCTGTCTCCCCCGGTTACAGTCGAAACCATTGTTGAGCAAGTTGATATTCCCGAGTCGACGTAAATCACGCAACGCCACCCTTAGAAGGCTGCCAGCCAACAGACAGGCGTATGTCACAGCCAGCGATGACCTTGTATCGATTGCAGGCATGTCCCTACTGTGAGCGTGTTGTGCGTGTGCTCAACGAGTTTGATATTCCCTATCAGTCACGATTCGTCCCCCCCATGCACTCCGAACGAAATATTGTCAAACGTGTGACCGGCAGTCGGTCAGTGCCAGCGTTAGTCGACAGGCAGCATGATGTGATCCTTACCGAAAGTGCAAATATCGTTGCGTATCTGCAGGAGGTATACGGCAATGACGCCTGATTTTGCGGTGACCGAACTACCGCCAACTGAGCACCCACAAGTTGGCGATCAGGCACCGGGATTTACGCGCCCGCTTGTGTCCGCAGAGTACTGGGCTGATACCAAGCTGACAGACCTGGCAACGCCGACCGTGCTTGTCTTTTATCCGATGGATGGAAGCTTTCCGGCAACCTATATATGGTCAGAACTGGCCGATCGCGAGTGGGAAGACACGTATGACGGTACCGTCGTCGGGTGTTCGATTGGGACGCCGTATGCGCAGACTCGATTGATCGACCAGCGGGAGATGGCATATCGACTGTTTAGTGATCCCACAAATACGGTTGCCGAGCAGTACAACGTCGTCCATGATCTTGACGGGATGGCTGGGGTGACTGAGCCCCGTCCAGCCGTGTTTATTATCGATAATGCACAGGTGATCCAGTACGCATGGGTCGCCACAGAGTGGCCCGAGTTCCCGCCGTACGACGAGATTGCCGCCGCGATCGAATCACTACAGTAAAGACGTCCCCAGTCGGGACTGTGACTCAGCATCTTTCGAGGCGGAGCCCCCGGCCTCAAGAAGCGAGGGCTTCCGACTGGTCGGAAGCGTGAAGCGAGTCGGCCGGGGAGAAAGCCGATATGATTGGGAATGGACAATGTGGCTTCTGCCACCTGACTCGCTGTCCGATACACTTTTTTGGGGGCTGCCGCGCCAATAGTTAGTGATACTGTCGCACACGTCGCCGGTATCACGGGCTACAGTAGCCCGGCCCCCAATGGTGGGGATGCCGACCTCGAAGGTCGTTCGGTACGGGCAAAAAAGACCGTCCTCCCCGGCGACAACAGAGGGCGAGTCCCACATCAAAGCCCCTCGCTCAACGAGCGAGGTCGCAAGACCGAGCGAAGTAGGGAGGAGTCGGTTACACGGTGATCAGTTCAAGACACTCAGTGCCACCACACAGTGGACAGGCAAGATCGGCGATGGTGTGATCCTCGTCAATATCATAGGTATAGTGATTTTCGAACATATCAAGTTCGCAGTCCTCCGCAGTACATTTGATCTCCTTTGTCGCAGGCATTAAGCAGTGGTATGGCCGGAATGGTAATTATCTTACCGACTGCTTGAAGCCAGCATTAGCGACGCTGGGCACTGCCAATTGTTCGAAGACAGTCAACAACTGCGGACACAGGGTCCAAACGATAGCAATCTACTTTACAATCCTCCAAGTATCAGTCTCTTATGCGCGTTGTCATCATCGGGGCTGGACAAGTTGGCACCACAATTGCAGAGGATCTCTCGGTCGATAATGACGTCATTGTCATTGATACCGATCCGGATCGCACAGAGGAACTCAAGTACAGTCTTGATGTGATGACCGTCACCGGCGATGGATCCTCCTTGGCCGTTCTTGAGGAGGTCGACATTGAGGAGGCGGATATGTTCATCGCCAGTACAGATGACGACCGCGTGAATCTCTTGGCCTGTGAAATCGTCAAGACAGTTGCAGATCCGTTTACCGTCGCCCGCACAAAGCAGGCGAAATATCTTGAGACATGGGAGCGTGACGAGGGCACCTTTGGCGTTGATCTAATGATTGGCTCGGACCTCATGGCTGCGGAGAATATTGTCCGTGTTGTTGGCGTGCCATCAGCCATTGATGTTGATCCGTTTGCTGGCGGGCAAGTGCAGATGGCAGAATTCGAGATTGGTCCAGACAGCCCCATCACCGGACAGACAGTCGCACAGGCAGATCGCTTCGAGCAACTCACCTTTACCGGACTATTCCGAGATGAGGATGTTATTCTTCCTCAAGGAGATACGCTGATTAAAGCCGAGGATCGTGCCGTTGTGATTGGGGGGCCACGAAGTGTCCAGGCCTTTGCCGATGATATTACGCCCGAGGCGACGCCCAACGAGGCCGACGAGATTGTGATCATTGGCGGCTCCCAAATTGGGTATCACACAGCGCGATTACTCGAACAACGGGGGATCTCCCCGCGAGTTGTTGAACAAGATCCCGATCGAGCGCGTGAACTTGCCGAAGAACTTCCGGACACGCTTGTACTTGAAAACGATGTCAC
>JBEQBL010000171.1:0-4586 GCA_041639835.1 Salinarchaeum sp. | reverse complement strand
TGACGTGGGGTAGCGAAATCGCTGAGTTGATCGGCGCTATCGCCCGACCGGGGCAGTCATATATGCTGGAGGCAAAGTGCCGATGTTATGCACGGATGTCCCCCCAATCAGACCGGCCGTCCGGAGACACATCCCATCCCGGGCAATATACCAGTGTGTGGGCACATGACACGGGGCGATCGGTGGTGATTACCGTATGAACGTTGCAAACGCGCTGTATCCGGCTGCTGTGCGGCGGAGTTTTACCGCCAAGTTGCTTGTCGGCTTTTCGCATGTAACCGCTGTAACAACGCTATTTGCCGGGTACGTCTACCTCGAAGTGACACAGTCGATGAGCGCTGGGGCTGGCGCAGCGGCCATCGGCGAGGTAGCAACCTCCGGTATTGTCGGGATTGTCCTGATCACAGTCATCAATCTGGGGCTGTTTGCGGCGGTGATCGGTGGCAATACCCGATCGTTCCTCCGGGAACTACTGGCCAAATCCGAGACAATGGCCGAGGGCGATCTGGATGTTGATCTTGAAACCAGACGTGAGGATGAAGTTGGAACGCTTTATGATCGCTTTGCACAGATGCGTGAATCAATTCAGGCATCACTGCAGGAGGCCGAACAGGCCCAAGAACAGGCAACCGATGAAAAGGAACGCGCCGAGGAGGCGCTTGAAGACGCCAAACGCCTGCAGGAAAAGATTCGCAACAACAATGAGGCATTGATGGCCGACAGTGAACGCCTCGGAGAGGTCATGGAAGCCTGTGCAAATGGTGATTTCACCGTCCGCTTTGAGGCCGAAAGTGGCAACAAGGCCATGGAGCGCATTGAGACCTCATTTAACGATCTGCTTGATACCACCGAGGCGCTACTGGCTGATCTTGAAGCCTTTGCCGAGGCGGTCAACGCCGAGTCCGATCAGGTACGGACCGATATCGATGCCGTCGAGAATCAGTCGACACAGGTCGAAACGGCCGTCGAAGAGATTGCCGATGGCGCCGAACGACAGAGCACGGAAATCCAGGGCGTGGCTGCGGATATCGAGGATATCTCCGCAGCAACCGAAGAGGTCGCCGCCACGGCCAGTGAAATCGCTGCTGCCGCCGAACGTTCTGCCTCGGTTGGTCGCGAAGGCCGTGAGGCGGCCGAAGCCGCGATTGACCGAATTGAGGATGTCCAGACAACCACCGAACAGACCGTCGATCGCATCGAGCGTCTTGATGACCAGATGGCTGAGATTGACGAGGTGACCGATCTCATTGCCGACATCGCGGATCAAACACACATGCTCGCGCTGAATGCCTCTATTGAGGCTGCCCGGGCCGACGGGGACGGTGATGGCTTTGCGGTTGTCGCCGAGGAGGTCAAGCAACTGGCAACGGAAACCCAGGAGTCCACGGCCGAGATTGATGCCTTGGTCACCGAGATTCAATCCGAGACAACCGCTGCCGTCGGCGATATTCACGAAACCAGCGATGAGATTGATGCCGCGGTTACGGCTGTCAGTGAGACGGTTGACACTCTTGATGAGATCGTCGAGAACGTCGAGACGACGAACAGTGGTATTCAGGAGGTTGATGCCTCAACGGATACCCAAGCTGACTCCGTCCAAGAGGTCGCTACCGCCGTCGATGAGGTGGCGTCCATTGCCGAGGAGACAGCAACGCAGTCCGATTCCGTGCTTGAAACCACCCAGAGCCAGACCGATGCCGTCGAGACGGTCGCCGACCGCGTCGGAGAACTAGCCACCCGGGCGGATACCCTGCTTGAGACACTCGCGGATATTGAGACCCAAGCGACAGTGACCGATACCGAACCACCGGAAGAGCAAGCCCCCAACTCCAACGATGACCGAGCATCCACTGAGCGTCTGTCACCGGCACGGACCGACGGCGCCGGAGGTGATCATGCATGATTGGAACATTAGCTGAACAACTGATTGAGCCATCACTGTGGTTTGGCTTTACAGCTGTGGTCATGGCTCTCGGCATGGGGGTGTTCATACTGGCGTTGCTTGGAGCCTCAGCCGAAGAACGGCGGTATCATCTACTGTTGGTTGCTATTAGTGGTATTGCGGCAACGGCCTATGCAGCAATGAGCCTCCAGATTGGCTGGTTACCGGTTGGAGAGCGGCTGGTCTTTTTGCCCCGGTATATCGACTGGCTGCTGACAACCCCGCTGTTGTTGGCGGTGTTAGCACTGCTTGCCAAGTCCGATACGGGGACCACGGGGATCCTGTTGGGCTCTAATACAGCAATGATTCTGCTTGGGCTTGGTGCCAGTGTGCTTGATGGCCCACTCCGGTATGGGCTGTTTGCAGCTGGGTTCGTCGCCTTCCTGCCGATTGTGTACCTGCTGATGGGTACGTTGACCAGACAGGCCGCAGCAACCGACTCGGAGAAGTTGTTCCTGGCCTTACGTAATCTAACACTTGTGCTCTGGGTCGTCTATCCGTTTGTATGGATTGTCGGCCCGGCAGGACTGGCCGTGTTGACCCCAACCGTGGACGTACTCATTATCTCGTATCTTGACGTGATCTCCAAGGTTGGCTTTGGGTTGATCGCCCTGTCGAACGCGGAGTTGCTCACGTCGGATGGTGGATCAACAGCCACCGAGGCAGCCGTCTGAAACAGTCGGATACAAATGCTTCCTTATCGGTTCACCGGATAACAAATAGGTCTAGAAGCGTACTCAGGGACCATCGTAGTCCTCGATACGGCGCACACTGGGCATCTCCGCAACCGCATCTGATCCCCTGAGGATCCGCCGTCCAGCACGCCGACGCTCATCGCCAGTCTCGCGATCTCGCTCGTTGTATGCAACCGCACTGTCCCGGTAGGCAACACTCGCATCAGCAAGCGTGACCGCAATGTTGCGAAGCGTGTCAAGCCGGCGGTCAAACCGTTCATCATCGACGGCTGGGCCAGCAAGAGTCGCTGCCGCGGCGCCAAAGCGATCAGTTGTCGTGGTGAAGTGTCGCTCGGCGTCGTTCCAGTACCGACGGGTATACTGCCGTTCGCCGGACAGCCAGGCGCTGTGCCCGGCCCGGTAGTCATCCTGACAGTCACGAATCCGTCGGAAAGCAGCCCGCTCGGCTTCAAACTGAGCAAGTTTCTGCTCGTAGGCAGCGACCGACAGTGCCGTACTGGCTGTTGCCGCCTCCGGGTCAGCAGCTTCAAACACAGTGGCAAGCGCTCCCTCAGCAGTCGCGATTCGTTCGGTTAGTCGACGCCAAGAGACAGTGCTGATAGTATCTCCCTGGTGGGCAATAAGGACGTCACCGAGGGCTTCGTACGCGTCACCAAGTGGCTCTTGAGCCCGAACAGCCGTCCGAAGGAAGGTCCCTATCGATCGCAACGCCGCAATCTGTTCGCGTTGCTGCTCGTTGGCTTGTCGGTGGGCCCGGTCAAACTCCGCGTTAGCAGCACGAATGTGACGTGCTGTGGGGACCCACCGTACATCGATCGTTGATGCCCGCACGGAAAGGAAGGAATCACCGTTTCCTTCGGCTGCGTATGTATTTAGCGCCTCAGCCAGCAAGGCATCACCAGCCTCAATGGCCTCTTGAGCGGCCCGTTCAGCGTCAGTTAGTTCCTCCTCAGGTTCTGGATCTGGTGGTTCCTCCGGGGGATCATCCGGTGGCGTATCGGTATCGTTAGGCGAGTCCGTAGGTGTCTCATCAGTGTCCGGGCTCACAGCATCCGGGCCGATCGGCTCAGAACAGCCGGCAATAGTCGCACCAGCAAGGACCGCAAGTGCACGACGGCGATGCATATCACACTTGAGACAAAAGAAAGATAAAAATGTACAGGGCCGGTCGCCGGAATATTGGAGCAAGATGCATATTTTCTCCGCATGGAGGATCACATCGTCAGTCAACCAGTTGCCCGATGAAGAGACACATCGCTGAGAGGAGCAACTTTCGGTATTAGAAAATGACTGCGACAATGGGGCATCGTTCAGGGACTCGGCTCTTGGAGGAGTACATGCCGATAAGAAATTACAAGGGGAGAAAATGAGCCCAATATAGTAGGCCGGTGGAGGGCTTCAGCCGCGAATGCTAAATCTTCTGACACCCTATCTATGGCATGACAGCCGACAAACGCGGCCTGATAGAGAATCTCCGTGAACGCATCGCGGATTCGCGCGGACTCAGCGACGACGACCGCGAGGTACTCCTCTGGTTCTCCGAACGCCTCGACATTCTCGGGAAGGCCGAGGTGACGAAGATACTCGGCGACATGAACGTCGACCGTCCCACGTCCGACCGGGACAGCGCCGACCGGAGCGATAGCGATTCCAGCCGGTCGCGGCGGGACGCGAGCGCGTGACCGGGTAGACTCCGCGAGAGCCGTCGTTCGGTCATGACAATATGTTATTCGCGTAGTTCCGTCGATTCAGTATAGTTCTGTCGCCACGCGAGGTTGTCGAGCGTCACGCTTATGACAAGCAATGACGTTCTTTGACATACGATGCCAGTTGAGTTTGAGGGGTACCGAGAATCGAACGATGATGACGGCTTCGACTGGACGCTCCGCGAGGGGTCGAACGCCCACACCATACTGTCGTTCCTCGCCGAGCATCCCGAACAGGGGTTC
>JBEQBL010000170.1:0-4590 GCA_041639835.1 Salinarchaeum sp. | reverse complement strand
GTAACCTTTGAATAACACACCCAACAAGAGCATATTTCCGCGGCAATGAACAGACTGCGATATCTGGCGCGGCGGATCTTGTTGTCTCTGCCGATCCTGTGGCTAGGAACAACAGCGACATTTGTGATCATTCGAGTGGGCCCACTGAATCCAGCAGCAGCAATCGTCGGCCCAATCAACAGTGCGGAAGCCCAAGAACGACTTGAGCGAATCGAAGAACAGCTGGGGCTGAACGATCCGATTCACGTGCAGTACGTCGAGTATATGACGGATCTGTTTACACTTAATCTTGGACAGTCGTGGGTGCTGTATCCGGGCCAAGATACCATCTCACTGTTACTCCAGTTTGGTCCACGGACGATCTGGCTGGGGTTGTGGGCGGTGCTTATTCCGCTGTTTATCGGGATCCCGATCGGTATCTACTCCGGACTGCATGTGAATACAAAGCGTGACTACGCGGCCTCGATTGCTGGAATCGTCTGGCGAGCGATGCCAAATTTCTGGCTTGCTGTCATCCTGTTGGCGTTACTTTCTCGGACCGATCTGCTGTTCTTTGGGAGTGGCTGGGAGACGTTTCTCATTGAAACCGAACTTGTTGGAGCCCCTGATCTCTCGGATTTGACGAGTCTTGATGGGTTCCTGACTGCGACCAAACAGATCCTCCCGGCCGCGTTCGTCTTAGGATCGGCTTCGATGGGGAACGAACTCCGCCTCTCACGAACAGCTGTGTTGGAGACAATCACAGAGAACTATATCGATACAGCCCGGTCGATTGGCGTTTCCCAACCTAAGTTGATCGGGAAACACGTGCTTCGAAACGCAATGATCCCATTGATTCCAATTATTACCAGTGAAGCGTATCTTGTTGTTGGAGGCTCAGTGCTGGTTGAAGTCGTGTTCGGGATCAACGGCATTGGAACCCTGTTTTATGATGCGATGACTAGTGGAGATCTCCCGCTGGCTGGGTCATTGATGTTCGTATTCATCGTGTTGACCGTGACCATCAATATCACGCAGGATATTCTCTACACGATCATCGATCCTCGCATCGGCTATTCAAAAGAACAATGAGTGAGTCAGTCGCACAACCGTCAAGAAAACGGACACGGTTTGAGCAGCTTCCGGGGACCCCCGCACAAGTCTGGCTGCTCGGTGCGGTTGTCCTACTGATACCGGAGCTTGGGGCAGTACTTGGTGTCATGGCACAACTTGTGCCGGGCGGGACGACTGTGGCAGGGATTATCGATATGATTCCAGTGTTGTTGAGCCGAGAGACCATCCCCAATCAAGGTGCATATGTTCCCGGTAACGGCTGGCAGGGACCGTTTCTTGGGCTCTCACCTGCCCAAGCATGGGGACTTCGCGTTGTACTAGTCTATGTGTATAGTGCGTTATGGATCTACTGGCTGTGGCAGGGATACAAGATCTATAAGCGTCACTATCGATCGACTGCATGGAGTCCATTTGACGATGTCGTCACGCAGTTTTCGTATCATCGATGGGGACAGTTTGGTCTCGTCGTTGTCCTCGCGTTTCTGGTCCTTGCGCTCTTTGCACCGGTCCTCGCACCAACAACGATGGAACAGAACGTTATCGAACCGTATAGCCACGAAATCACCTACTACGATGCGGCCACTGGCGATCTCGAAACGATCACCGTTGGCGACGCGAATCTGGCATCGACATCACAAGGCATCGAAGATCGACATGTCGGTCCACTAAGCTATGACCAGTATGACCGTTTCCATCCGTTTGGCACGCTCCCATCCGGACAAGACTTGTTTACACAAGTCGCCCTTGGCGCACGGGTATCGCTATTGATCGGTCTGACAGCAATTCTCGTGAGTGGTATTATCTCGACTGGATTAGCGCGTGCAAGTGCCTCCTACGGTGGTATCATCGATCTCGGTATCGTGCTGCTGAGCGATGCCACACAGTCACTGCCACAGTTACTGGTCGTCATCATGTTGTCGGTGGTGCTTTCACAAACGTGGCTTGCAGGAATCTATAACGGCGCGTTGTTGCTTGCGTTGATCTTTGCGTTTACCGGCTGGCCGTCTCTCTGGCGGGCGATTCGTGGCCCAGCACTACAAATCTCGGAACGGACATGGATCGACGCGGCTGACAGCTACGGGACTCCATCGCATGCCATCATGCGTCGTCATATGTTCCCGTATATTATTGGCTATCTGCTTGTGTATGCATCAATGAACCTCGGTGGGATCATTATCGGTGCAGCAGGCTTGTCGTTTCTCGGCTTGGGGATCTCTCCACCAACCCCAGAATGGGGTCGACTTGTCAACGTTGGACAGCCGCTGTTAACAACGATGTCGTGGCATATCGCGGTGATTCCCGGTGTCCTGATTGTGATCATCGTAACGGCATTCAACGCGCTTGGTGATGGGGTTCGGGATGCCATCGATGCGAAAACGGACCTTGGCGATGAGGGTGAAACAACAACGGCCGCAAGCGGAGCTGGAGGCTAAGAGATATGACAACACCACAAACGACGGCATGGGAACAGGTTCGTACCAGCATGGCACAGGCTACTGAGGAATATCATGAGGCAGGATGGGATGTGCTTACAGTAGCAGCCGATCATGGGGCAATTCGTTGTCGTGATGCGCCAGTCACCATCGTGTTTACAGTACCCAACGACACTGCCCAAGAGTTAGCAGCGATCAATGCAGGTGCGATCGACCGGACAGAAATCCACTATCGGGATACCCCGACACATCGGTTGTATCTTCTAGATGTCGTGGCACCAGCGGACGACACACGGATCCTGATAGCCGGCGGCGTTGCGCGAGAGCAACTTGACCACTGTACAGACACTGCGGATACGCGGGTTCTCTTGCGGACAATCAATGACCGAACCGTGCTGGCAGTAGCTGTTGAACGGCTGGCACCGTTTCTCAGTGATCTTGAGTAACGGACCGGTTACGCTCCTGTGTCATTCTCAGTGGTATCGGTCGTGTTTGCTGACCGTGCAGAGGATAACGAATCGTTCTCAGTTGTCAGGTTAACCCGGACGTCTTGGTATGACACAGTCGTTCTGAACTGCCCATCATCACCGACAAGGATGTCATATCGAAGCGGGATCCAGCGCTCCTGATCAACATACACGGTTGCTGTCGTGTCTGCGTCGTTGTCGGTAATCTGTAGCACGTAGACGGGCCGATCGGCGACGGTGTCAGTCCCGTTATACATGGCAGTGCCTTCCACTAAGAGCTCCTGCAGCGTTGCTCGACTGGTATTCAGCAATAACGGCTCGTGAGACGGATGTTCATATACAGTCGCCTGCTCTTCGGTCCGGTCATAAACGATCGTCCGATTTGATGTTGAGACCCCGATCTCGCCCGGTAATTCCACAGTCCCGGCCGTTTCGATGATCTCGATCCCTGCGTCGTTCGGTGATCGGTCGGTCACATTGGCGACGATCCGTCGTGTAGAGTTGTTTGCTTCGTAGGTGATGACTTGCGTTCCCTCCAGTGTCTCAACCTCCTCGCTTGGTGTCTGGAGCCGGTCGACGATCTCATCAGGCTCTGGATCGTCATCAACAACCGCCACACAGCCGCCTGTCACTACGAGCACAGCCACGGTCAGCAGCGAAACCAACATGCGCGTGGCAGGCTCGGTCATAATTGGAAGGTAGACAAACCGGCAATATAAGCGCCCCGACCTTGATCACGGTCAGTTACCGTTGGCAGCGGGGTTGGTCACGGCACCATTCGCGGCTGAGCCAACACTTGAGCGGTATTTTGCGAGCACACCGCTCGTATACTCGGGGTCGGGGGGATCCCAATCAGCGAGTCGCTGTTGCAGTGTCTCATCACTGAGTGCGACTGATAGTTGCCGGGTAGGGACATCAATCCGGATTTCATCGCCGTCGTTCAGTGCGGCAAGTGGACCACCGACAGTAGCTTCCGGTGCGATATGGCCAATCATTGGGCCTCGTGTCGCCCCAGAGAACCGGCCGTCGGTGAGCAAAGCGACGTCATCCTCGTGGCCTTGGTCGACGACAGCAGCGGTCACTCCAAGCATTTCGCGCATTCCGGGCCCACCTTTGGGCCCTTCGTTCTGGATAACGATCACATCACCAGGTTCAGGCCGGCCATTTTGCACGTAGGTCATCGCAGCCTCTTCGGACCCGAACACCCGCGCCGGCCCCCGGTGTGAAAGCGTTGCCTCGTGATCAGTGAGCTTCAGGACGCTCCCGTCAGGGGCCAAGTTTCCGTGAAGGATCTTGATCGCACCCTGATCGGCAAGTGGGGCCTCGATCGGATATAGGAAGTCAGCCTCAGTCGGGTCGTGAACCGGCAAGGTACCGTTCTCACGCAGCCTGGCCAGCTCCTCACCGATCGTTCGACCGGCGACGGTCAGCTCATCTTGATGAAGTAGCCCAGCCCTCGCCAGCCGATCGAGGACAACTGGGACACCACCAATCTCATGTAGGTCGTTCATGACGCGCTGTCCGCCCGGTTGAAGATCAAGGATCTTCGGTGTCCGATCCGAGATCCGATTGAACGTCTCGATATCAAGATCGATGCCGGCTTCGGCCGCCAACGCCAGCAGATGTGAAGTACCTCG
>JBEQBL010000169.1:0-4591 GCA_041639835.1 Salinarchaeum sp. | reverse complement strand
CGTACCCTGGCTCTCCATAGTCATTGCGCCCTTCAATGGCACTTGCGGCAGTCCATGCCTCGGGAATTGACGTGGTTGCTGGGTCAATATCCCACACAACCCAGTGGTCCCAGATCTTACCGGCCGGGGCAACGGCATCCGGGTCGTTCATAATAAGCACCAGCGACTCAGCATCTACCGGTACACCACGAATTGTGAGAGGAGGATTCACGTTGCGCTTGGTGTATCCGTACTCCCGTGGAATTGGGTCACCGTCGCTGAAGGCCGGACTTGAGAGTTGAAGTGCGCTCGTGATGGTCCACCTTCTGTAAGATAGCTACACAGGCATCGGACAAAATGTAAACGGCAGTTTACTGGTGAAACTGCTTGAGCATTTTGAGACTTTCCTGGGTCCGTACAAACTCCGACACTGGGCGCGTTGTATCACAGTGGTCACACGTAAACTCATTGCCGGGTGCTGGCAGCGAACTTGGCGGCTTCTCCCACTGTTCACCACAGGCAACACACTCAAGCGGAATCCACGCTTCCTGCATACCACAGATATCTAGTGTCGATCCACTTAGTTGTTTGCGGGGAGAAAACGGGGCATCGACCACCGGTGAACGTGCACACATACCAGAGAGGCTGGGTCGGCAGATGTGGGTGGGTCGTGATGTTGTGAGACGGACCGACAGAATATAATGGCCGGTTACGTGACCTACGGATATGGAAGATGTCGCGATTATCGGTGCTGCGATGACCGAGTTCGGCGAGCGGGATGGGTGGATCCGTGACCTGCTCGGAGAGGCCGGAGAGGCCTGTCTTGCGGATGCCAACATGTCGCCGTCGGCACTCGATCATGTGTACGTCTCGAATATGGCTAGTGGCGAATTCGAAGGCCAAACCGGAGTTGCAAACGCACTGGTTCATGATCTAAACGCCATGCCAGCGTATGCCCAGCGTGTCGATCAGACATCAGCAAGTGGTGGCGCAGGCATCTATGCGGCGTGGCAATCAATCGCCAGTGGCGCAAGCAAGTGTACGCTGCTGGTGGGTGGCGAGAAGATGACCCACCGAACAACCGGTGAGGCAACAGACGTTATTGCCTCATTAACACATCCGGCGGAGTACAAACACGGTGTGACCCTGCCGTCGTTTGCAGGACTCACAGCCCGGGCCTATCTGGACAAGCATGACGCCCCTCGTGAAAGCTTAGCTCGGGTGGCAGTGAAAAATCATCGACACGGCGTCGATAATCCACACGCACAGTTTCGCAAGGCTGTCGATATGGAGACGGTGATGGACAGTCCAATGATCGCCGATCCATTGCGCCTATATGATTTTTGCCCGATTACCGATGGGAGTGCTGCGGTGATCATGGTCCCAGAGCGCATTGCTGATGAGTATACCGATCAGTACGTTCGAATCAGCGGCGTTGCCGGGGCCACAGATACCCATGTCGTTCACCAGCGACCGGATCCAACGGTGATGAATGGGGTTGTGAAAAGTGGCGCGGCAGCCTATGAGATGGCTAATTGTGACCCGACGGACATTGATGTTGCTGAACTGCATGATATGTTCACCATCCTTGAGTTTCTCCAGATGGAGGGCCTACAGTTTGCCGAGCAAGGCAAGGCCTGGGAGCGTGTGCAAGCCGGGGAGACAACCCGCGATGGGACATTGCCGATTAACACTTCTGGCGGACTCAAATCCAAAGGCCACCCACTTGGAGCCAGTGGCGTTGCACAGATTTACGAACTGTATGCGCAGTTAACTGATACAGCGGGCCCCCGGCAGGTTAGTGCTGACCGGGGCCTGGCCTGTAATGTCGGTGGCTTTGGGAACTGCGTGACAACGACAATTCTTGAACGTGCCTAACACCCATGAGCGAGACAACGACATCACTGAAGGCGTACCGCTATGCGGATGGATCAATTGCATGTCCCGGACATCCGGTCGGGCCTGATGAATCGTCACCGGTTGAGACAATCGATCTTAGTGAGTATACCGCTGAGATCGTCACCTGGACAACGGCATACGCAACCCCACCAGGGGTACGAGCACCAAATCCGGTCGCAATCGTTGAATTCGAGATTGATGAACAGACGGTTCGAGCCATCGGCCAGTTAACGACCGATGACGTTGCGATCGGTGATCCGGTGACCCCAGTCTACACCGACGAGTTACGTGATCCCGAAAAGAGCATCCGCGAGCCAGCAAGTCAGGACTGGGATGGATATCGATTCAAGCCTGCATAGCCACGTGGCATTACCGGTGTCAGGAATTCGATGAGTCATCATCGGCTGGAGTGCCACCATCAGCAGAGGCCGATTCATCGGGCGCATCGGGAGAGTCATCCACCTCGTCTTTGATTGATTCTAGTTCGGCATCGACATCGATATCGACGTGGTCATCAGAAGTTGCTACATCCGTCGCACGTGATGAATCAGTGGTTGACTCCTCTGTCGCGTGATCTTCATCGGCCGCCTGCTCAGCGCGTTCAATGCGCTTTTGCAGGTCAATCCGGAGTTGCCGGGCCTGGTCAAGAATATCGCGGGCACGATCATCCTCTGGGAGGGGTCGGGTCTCAAGAAAATCCTGAAGATCAGAGAGGGTCCGATCAAACCGCGCAAGCGCGTCTTCGCCGGCATCAACGGCACGCTGGCGGGACTGATCAGCATCAGTGGGAAGCTCTGAGCCAGCGTTAATAAGTCGAACCGCCTGCTGGAGGGCTTCTAACACACGGATATTCGCCTCAAGGATCGCAATCAGAGCCGGAATTGCCGCTTCATCAGCAAACCGCAGAAGTTCACTAGGACTGGGTGGTCGCGGAAGTCCAAGCGGTCCGCGTCGTGTCTGCGCTTCAAGATCCTGTTGGAGTTCGCGCATCGTCGCCTCAAGCTCCGACACGGCCTGCGCGAGGTCGTCCTCCCGATCGCTCATACCAAAGCTTTGCTCTCAACAGAGAAAAACTACAGTACTTTCTCCATAGCAAGAAGCTCAGATTGATACACATCGCCAGAAACGAGGGGCCATCCGAGGGCGATAATCCACCGACTTTTATTCGTCCCGCGAGTATACCATTGTGATGACTGATCGTGATGAGCCACCGGACCGACAGTCACCGTCGGTCTCCGAGGCGCCGGATAATCAGGCCGATATGCCCTCCGCAACAGCCGACACTGATCCTGCTGCGGTCGGCGACCATACTGCTGGCACCCCAGCGCAGTCCACAGCAGACACAGATGCCACAGGAGGGGACACACAGGGTGCTCAAATAGCAGACATTGATCCGGATGCATTGACAGTGCCGACTCGATCGTTACATCCCCGTATTCGATATCTATGGGTCGTCACAAAACTCATTCCAGCGGCGATTCTTGGTGTGATCGCCTTTACCATCGATCGGTTTGTACTGGCCACAGGACAGGGACTGATACTTGCTGTTGGCGTTGGGGCTGGGGTCTTTATTATTGGAACAGTCCACAGTCTGCTGCGGTACCGAGTCTGGCAGTATGAAGTCCGTGACGATGCGCTGTATCTCGAACGAGGAGTCTTAACGCGTATTCAGACGGTTGTACCACTGGTCCGCATCCAACATGTCGATACCAGCCGCAGTCCAATTGAGCGGGTGTTGGGGCTTTCCTCTGTCGTTGTCTACACAGCCGGATCGCGAGGGGCTGATGTAACCATCCCAGGGTTGACCGTTTCGCGGGCTGAGGATATGCAACGACGGCTCAAACGGCTAGCAATCGTTGCAGGAGGCGATCCGGCGGTATGAAACTCCATCCTCTGTCAATTCCGTTTCGGATCGTTGAGACGGTCTTTCAATTCCTCTGGGTGGTTTTACTCGGTGGATTTGCCGCTGTGACCGCGACAAGTGGTGCCTTGACAGTGGTGGTTATTGGAGCAGCAATCATCGGCCTGGTGATTATCATCACCGCCTGGCAGATCGCGTATTACCGGCGCTATGAATTTTCCCTGACCCCGGATACCTTTGATATCGTTGCTGGAGTGTTCTCTCGACGAGATCGTGAAATCCCGTACCGACGAATCCAGAATATCGCGATCAATCAGGATGTCTTCCAGCGGCTATTTGGCCTTGCCGAGTTACGAATTGAAACCGCTGGTGGAGGATCAACTGAGGTTCAACTCCGGTATGTGAATGCTGAGGTGGCCGATGAGCTGCAGGACGAACTAAGTCAGCGAAAACGGCAGGCCGACCGCTCATCACCGGCTCCAGCAGAGTCGACAGCCCCAGCAACTGAGACGGAAAATGACTCCTCACCGGCACAGAACGTCTTTGAGCTCACCACCCGCGAATTAGTTGTATTGGGACTTGCATCGCTTGACTCGCGGTGGTTTGTGTTGGTGATTATTGGGATATCAGCGTTTTTCCCACAACTTGGTGGACAACTCTTAGACGGGGGTGTGCTTGCCGTCCCGGCAACAGTGGTCGGATTGTATCTGGTGATCGCCGTTATCAGCACGATCTATGCAGTCACCAACTACTACGGATTTACGCTGTTGCAGGACGATCAGGAACTACGGTACGAACGGGGGCTGTTACAGCGGTACAGCGGGACAATTCCGCTTGCAAAAATCCAAGCAC
>JBEQBL010000168.1:3707-4616 GCA_041639835.1 Salinarchaeum sp. | reverse complement strand
CGAAGCTACTGCGTATTACTGAAAATATTAACTAAAGACGAATAATCCGGTTCGGCATCATATATATACTATAAATTGCCTTTTATATCTAGTTGTGAATGGCGGGCCGATGGCGTTGGACACCCACTGCATCACGGATAGTAACGGTATGTAAAGGGGGATAGTCCAGCTAGATGGAGTCGGATACCAAACTTCATCATGGGCTCGGGTGCCACCTCCCGCTCCAGAAAGTCTAATTCAATGCAGTCGCTATTACCGTTGAAGCGGGCGATTTCGAGCACAGTCCACTCACCAATCGCACCGCCTCATCCTTATCTGAACACCGCCTGGGTGGTCACTCACGTCTACTGATTTCAAGATCGGATCCATTTGTCGCAAGCAGACATTGCTCGACAAGGACAGGCTCGTAGGCTATTGATTGTAGATGAAGTGGCTGATACTCATGCTGGATTTCAGAGGCTGTATCAAAGATGTGCATCCGACCACTGCTGTCACCGACATAGAGATGTGAGCCAGCGACGACCGGCGGTGTGGCAACAGCGGTATCAAGCCGGTTGGCCCAGTCTGTCCGCTCCCGTTGGCGGTCCACCGCCTGAATTCCTTGCCGTGATGGCACATAGAGGTGGCTGTCATCGATCCCAATCCCAATCTGTGTCGGCGCGCCACCATCAATTCGCGTCGGACTACCTAAGTCGTGTTTGCCAATCCGATATCGGTAGACATCCCCTTGTTGAGCGCGGACATACAACGTTCGGTCATCGATTACCGGCTCTCCAGTAAGCCGCTTATCAGTCTCCGTATGAGCCAAATGCTTGCCCTCACGCGTAAAAATATCCACGTTTTGCCGATCCCAGATTACAGCAATGACCGTTCCAACAGCGATTGTTGGCCCGACATCAGTTGTTGCGT
>JBEQBL010000168.1:0-3697 GCA_041639835.1 Salinarchaeum sp. | reverse complement strand
TGGTGTCGTCAGTCCCACTTGCCATTTCACGTCATCAGGGCCACTTCGATAGAGTCGATTGTCCGAATCGACAACAAATGCGTCACCGCTTGCCAGTGTAACATCGGTCACCGGTCGACCGCTAAGGGCAATGTGATGTTCCGCTCCCGGTTGTTTTGCTGTATCCCCCGGCATGAGGACGCTGAGTCCATTGCGATCGGGAACAAACAATCGGCCAGCTGGTCCAACCGCTGGTGTCGCTTGGATCTCTGGGACATCCGCATAGTCCCATGTTTCGAGTGGATGTTCAGGTGTCTTTAGATCGTTTTTCCAGAGTACGTCGATGTGCCCGGTCTCATAGGGAAGATAGACGAATCCTTCCCCAACAACCGGCTGGTATAGTGTATTTCTGGAGGCGATCTGATCGACGTGTGTAAGCGTCGTGCTGCCGTCTGCAGCCCAGTCTGATGCATCTCCGGTATTGGTGCTAGTACATCTGACCTGACTGTGCGAGTGCTGTGAGTTACGCTGGCATGTGTTTGTCGATGGCAACAGTGTTGGGACCTCATCCTCATTTGAGGACTGTGCTGTCGTTGTCGATGATGTTGATCGGGTGTTCTGATTGGTTGGGGAACTCTGTGCTGACTGTCGTGTGGTCTGCTCGCGTTCTGTTGTCGCTGATTGTGGGCCGTCGGTATCGGCTGTTGACTGTTGGTGTGATCTGCTAGATGCACGACTGCCATCCGGTGTCGGTGAGTGTGCTCCCGTCGTTGACTGGTTCTCCGACTCACTGCCCTGCTCTCCGACCGGAATGCCCCATGCAGACTCCGTACTCTCCGATTGTGTTGTCGTCGACGGCTGATCTTGGCGTTGTGGTGTCTGTGAGTGTGTCGGCTGGCTAGCAGAGGAGGCCGAGGGGGTCTTGGAGCTATGCTCTAAGGGTGACTCTGTCGTCTGCTTGGATGACTGCTTTTCGACTGTTTCTTTTCGGGTCGGCAGTTGAGCTCCTGATTGACGTGGGTGCTTGCCCCTGCTTGCTGGACGCTCGCGTTGTAGGATCGCGCTCCCAACGCTCACGCCGAGCAAGCTAATGTCAACGAGCAGTATAACCGCTGCAATCCCCATTGGACCCCACGCTACCACGCCTGCTGTGATCACGCTACCAGCAGCTTGCAGCCCAATCCATAGCACCACACCAGTCCCAGCGACGATCATTCCTGATAGGACTGTTCCACTTGCAAGCCCGATCCGTTCCTGTCGCTGCATTGTTTCCTGGGGGACAAACTGATACCGAGCATCAATAATCTGATTTAATTCGTCATAGAAAGTTTTCTCATCACTCTCTGGGTATATTTGCGTCGACTTCTGGAGTTGTTTGTAAAACTCCGCAGTTGTTTCGACAAACGCTTTGCCCGCCTTTCTGATCTCCGCATCCTTCGGTCGATTCGTTGTGGCGCCAACTCCTCCAGTAAGGCCTTGCTTGAGCGCGCCCGAATTTGGTTTCGGTGGCGTTTGTTCTCGGCTTAGCAGCCATACAGCAACAATTATGCCTCCGAGACTGACGACTCCGCCAGCGGTCCCCAATGTCCAACTTGGCACGGTCTCGGGCATAGTGATCCCCACCAGCCCGAGTAACCAACCAAGTGTCTCCGGCAGGGCAATTGAGGTCGTAAGCCGTTGGTAGAGTGGTCCCCAAAAGAGCACCATCAGGATGGGGACCAGTAGCCCAATCCCAATCGGCACGAACAGTCGTAGTACCCGATGAACTCGGCTCACAATCGTATTCTGCCGCGTACGGATCACTCGTGGACTGGTGTCATCGTCGGGAAAACCTCGTAGGAGTTGATTAAGCAATTGTTGGGAAGCCTGCGGCCGTATTGCCTCAAACTGCTCTGTAAGCCTCTGTTGGATCGTTTCGAGTTGCATTGCCTCACGATGCGCAGTAAGCCGGCTCCCAATCGTTGCGGTTGACCGATCCTGATCAATCTGAATCTGAATCGCCGCATCAATCCATTCCGGCGGAGGACCGTTGGTGATCACATAGGAGTATGTATCATCCAGTTCCTCAAGTGAGCGGAGATACGCCATGACCCCGGTGGCGGCACGGCCATCCGGAACGGTAAAATCAGCCCAGCCGTGTTGTTTGATATGTGTGACTAGTGTGTCAGGATCTATTCCGGCTGGTGATACCGGATCGGCTGACGCAATTGAAGTAAAGACCTCCTGGTGCACTGAGTTCACCTGTCCGATCTCCCAGTCAGCCGCCTCGACTTCCTCAGTCACTCGTCGATGAAATGCGGCGACCGGGTCCCCACCCGCTGTATCGGCCTGATACTCGGCATAATACTGCTCATTCATCCCACGGACCACCTGGACATAGCCACGCACGAGGCGGTCCGCAGGCGTATACTCCAGAATGACACCATTGTTATATCGTTTTGCCAGTCGGTCAAGCGTGATTCCAAGATCATCCTCGGTTGTTCGTTTGACCGATCCGCTTGGTCCAGCGGCAATACGCAGTATGTCGCTCATTGCTCAAGACGTTCTTTCAGATCATCAGCCCCAACGAGAATCGGTCGTCGGTCGGTCAGAATCACCTGTTCGTTTCCGTCTACTGTTTGTCGTTCTTCAATGCGATAGCCAAGGACAAACGGGAGATCCTCAAGAGTTTCATCACTCTCGATGAGATTTGCCACCTGCGGGTGGGCTTCTTTCATGAGTGTATAGACATGCTCGCGGAATGTCTCTCGTGACCCATTAAGATACCAGTCCGTCTGCTGCGTTTCCGCCGCAAAGTCCTCGCCGGCCAGATCAGCCATCGTTACGGTCACAATAAACTCCGTGTCCTTCTGATGACGCATGAGGCTCTGATACCAACTGAGATACTCTTCCGGCCCCGGACGATCCGGGCGATCCGGATTATAGTAGATCTGAATCTCATCGTCGGTCCGGTCCTGATAGAAGACTTCTTTCTCGCTAAATGCGCTGCTACTAAGTTTAAAGACCTGTTCATCGCCGGTTGAAACCTGTTCAATGTCAGAGGCCGAAGCCGACTCAACCGGCTGGTACTCGGTGGTATTGTCGTGTTTGACAATCTCCTCTTGGAAGTCATCGAAGGGGACCGTCAGAATCACTCGATCAGCGTGCTCAACACAGTTCCATACGGCCGGGCCAACAAACCGGTCAGTCTGACCAGAGTCAGCAACCACTTGCAGATTACGGAATGCCTCCTCCCAACTACTGGCCTCACCGTATCCCAGGAATGACTCCGACTCATCGGTTGCTGTCTCCGTCACACTATCACTTCCATCGCCACCGCCAGACGGATCTATCTCCCAGATCTCATCTTGGTCATCCGACAGTGAGGTATTATCTGCCTCAAGGGAGCCGACGGTTACGCCGCCATCAGTACTGATTGAGGCGTCGGATCGAAGCACCGGATCTAATACCTCCTCTAGTTTCTCCCCGGCATAATCGGCCGTCTGTAACTTGATCTGCTCGCGAAAGAGACCACTTGAGTCATAGTGAATTCCAAGCGGATCCATCTCTCCCGGCTGTGTTTCCGGCGGGAATCGTCCGTTTTGGATTTTGTTTGACCGAGACTCGGCGGCGTCGACACCAACCGCCTGTCTAAATAACGCGTCCGGATTGTCTTCAATAACACTCGCGTAGAGTCCACCGAAGGCAGCGGTTTTTCCACTTCGTTGCGGGCCAATCA
>JBEQBL010000167.1:887-4653 GCA_041639835.1 Salinarchaeum sp. | reverse complement strand
CGACATCGCGGCGGTTGAAAACCGTGTGACGATATCCTCAACCGGCTCTACCTCTTCCACCGGGATCGACTCCGCCTGATCGGTATCAAATTCCAACAGGCCACGTAGTGTCTGGAGTGTTTCCTGTTGATCATTGATCTCGTCGGCAAACTCCTGATAAGTCTCATAATCGCCTTGGCGAACGGCGCGTTGGAGCGTCCCGATTGTATCCGGATTCCACTGGTGATAGATCCCGTTTGATCGATATTCGAATTCACCATACCGTTCGATATCCTCGGCGCCATCCCAGGCCTGTGCGTGTCGACGGACAAGATCCTCCTCAATCTCCGCAATGCCAATTCCCTCGGTTCGGTTTTCGGTCCCCTCGAAATACTCCGCGACGAAATCAGAATCAAGCCCAACCGCCTCGAAAATTTGCGCGCCGCGGTAACTCTCGATGGTCGAGATACCCATCTTTGACATCGTCTTCAGCAGGCCCTGTTCCAGTGCTGTGACGTAATTGTTAATGGCGTCGGTGGTGTCAACGCCATTATCAGCGGCACGCTGGGCAATTGTTTCATACGCTAAGTAGGGGTTGATTGCCCCGGCTCCATATCCAATCAACGTCGCCATGTGATGGACGGCCCGTGGATCACCGGAGTCAACAACCAAGCCAATTCGGTTCCGCAGCCCGTTTCGCACCAGGTGATGATGGACCGCGCCCGTTGCAAGCAGTGATGGGATTGGAATTCGCTTTTCGTCTGTCGCCCGGTCTGAGAGCACGACGATATCGGCGCCGTCCTCAATTGCATCAACCGTTGCCGCTCGAAGCTCCTCAACAGCCGTCTCTAAGTCACCGCCGACCGGGTATGTAATATCAACCGTTGCTGATGTCAGTCCATCAGCCTCCGCACCAAGTTCTGTGATTGCGGTTAACTCGGCGTCGGTCAGAATTGGTGACTCAGAGACAAGTTGGTTTGCGTGTGCGGGTGACTCAGCAAGTAGGTTACGCTGATTTCCAAGGCGCGTCTCAAGTGAGGTGACAAGTTCCTCTCGAATGTAATCGATTGGCGGGTTCGTTACCTGCGCGAACAGCTGCTTGAAGTAGGAAAATAGTGGTCGATTATACTCCGAGAGGACTGACAATGGCGTATCATCGCCCATTGATCCGACGGGATCTTTACCTTGAGCCATCATCGGCTCAACGAGATTCTCCAACTCGTCGTGGCTGTATCCGTATGTGATTTGTCGCGCCCGTCGGTCGGGGATCGCGTTTTGTGGCGTTACATCGCTGCTTGCTTGCTCGGAGAGCCGAACCTGCTGTTGGGTGATCCACTCGGTATATTTCGGATCGACAAGATCCTCAAAGACCTCCGCATCCGGAATCACACGTCCCTCGGATGGATCTGCCAGGAACAACTGGCCAGGCTGTAACCGTCCCCGGCGATCAATCTCTCCAAACCCGGGATCAAGTGCTCCTGCCTCACTGGCCATAATCAGGGTATTGTCCGTTGTCACGTCATACCGACATGGTCGCAGTCCGTTACGATCAAGCACGGCTCCGATTCGTTCTCCGTCGGTTGCACACACAAGGGCCGGGCCGTCCCATGGCTCGACAAGCGAGGCATGAAAGTCATACCAGTCGCGTCGCTTGCTGTCCATCTGGTCGTCTTGCTGCCATGCCTCCGGAATTAGCATCCGAAGGGCATGTGGCAGATCACGACCACCTTCCATGAGCAACTCAAGCGCATTATCGACGGAAGCTGTATCCGATTGATCCGGATCATCGATCACCGGACAAATCGTCTCAAGTCCGTCCTCACCAAGTCGGTCCGAGGCCAAGTCATTCTCCCTGGCACGCATCCAGTTGATGTTCCCCTGGATGGTGTTGAACTCGCCGTTGTGGATCATCGTCCGATATGGATGCGCCAGATGCCATGCCCCAAGCGTATTCGTCGAGAACCGCGCGTGGACCATCGCAAATGTCGACTCCATCCGTGAATCGGTCAGATCCGGATAGTATGTTGCAAGCTGGTCACCACGAAGGAGCCCTTTGTAAACGACTGTCTGCCGGTCGAGCGAGCATACATAGAACCGCTCTGTATCAACCGTGGCCTCATCGACAGCGGCTTCAACGGCCCGTCGCCCGATGTATAGTGCTCGATCGAAGGCATCCGTGTCAACGGTGCCGGTGGTTGTCTGTAATGAGGGGCCAGCTCGAACAAAACACTGCTCAATCGCCGGTTCGGACGCCACGGCGGTCTCCCCGAGTTCACTGTTATCGGTTGGGACCGACCGCCATGTGATCACCTCAAGGCCTTCCTCGGCAAGTGTCTCATTGACGAGTGTTTTGAGATGGTCTCTGTGTGCCTCCGACTGTGGTAAAAAAAACATCCCAACGCCGTACTCCTCGGGTAACGATTCGTCAATAACAGCTCGATAGAATGTATCCGGTCGCTGAAGTAACACTCCAGCACCATCGCCGGTGTTTGGTTCGGCACCGGTCGTCCCTCGATGCTGCAGATTCTCTAGTAAGTCCAGTCCGTCCGCCAGTACTCCATGTGAACGTTCGCCGTCGAGGTCCATGACAACCCCGACCCCACAGTTCCCGTGGGAATCGGTTGGATCGGCGAGCATGTCGCGCGACGATCCGGCCGGCGTACGTTGTTCGCTCATCTATAACACTATCGCGACTGGAAGGATAAGTACCGTTTCCTGAATGTGAGTATATGACCTTAACTAGATTAAGGGATCGATCAATCTCGCACGATAATCAAAAATCATTAACCAGCTAGATCACATTCTCTGAGAACTTTGAGTTCCCCGCTCCTCCCCGTGGAGCAGCTCCGATACTATCGTTTGTATGGTTTTCAACGTACGGACTGAATATTTGCATGGTGTCGTAGGACTTTAGTACCAAGACTACAAGGTACAGTTGTAATACAATGACGGATGAAGATCTGACCCCAGATGAACGGGCGGTACTTGAAGAAATCGACTCCCAGGGTGTTGACTTCCTTCGGTTGCAGTTTACCGACATTCTGGGCACTGTGAAAAACGTCTCAATCCCTGCGAGTCAGGCCGAGAAAGCCTTCCGAGAAGGAATCTACTTTGATGGGTCCTCTATCGAGGGGTTTGTCCGGATCCAGGAATCGGACATGCGGTTAGTTCCGGATCCGGCGACGTTTGCTGTGCTGCCATGGAGAGAGACCAGCGATGGGAAAGCCGCCCGTCTTGTGTGTGATGTCTATAATACCTCTACGGGCGATCCATTTGTCGGCGACCCCCGTCATGTGCTTAAATCCGTTCTTGCGGAGGCCGAGTCAATGGGGTATACGATGAATGCCGGCCCGGAGCCGGAGTTTTTTGTCTTCGAGAAGGACGACGCCGGGCGGGCAACGACAGACACCCACGATTCCGGTGGGTACTTCGACATGGCTCCAAAAGACCTCGCCTCTGACCTCCGACGGGAGATCATCTACACGCTTGAGACCATGGACTTTGAGGTTGAGGCATCACATCATGAGGTCGCCCGTGGACAGCACGAAATCGACTTCAAGTATGCTGATGCCCTGACGACGGCAGATAACATTGCTACCTTCCGCACTGTTGTCCGTGCTGTCGCCGAGAAAAACGATCTTCATGCAACGTTCATGCCAAAGCCCATTGCACATATCAACGGGTCAGGGATGCACACGCACATGTCGCTGTTTGATGAGGGCATTAGCGATCCCAATGAGGCTAATGCATTCTATGATGGCGACGATGAGTTTGACCTCAGCGAGAC
>JBEQBL010000167.1:0-877 GCA_041639835.1 Salinarchaeum sp. | reverse complement strand
ACAGCGTACAGCTTCCTTGCCGGCATTCTTGAGCATGCTCCGGCTATTGCTGCGGTCACCAATCCGACGGTGAATTCATACAAGCGACTGGTTCCTGGGTACGAAGCCCCGATCTATGTTGCTTGGAGTGATGTTAACCGCTCCGCACTGATCCGGAAGCCAGCAGCTCGAACGCCAGCTTCAAGTCGGATTGAACTTCGATCTCCGGATCCATCCTGTAACCCATATCTGGCCCTTGCGGTGATGCTTAAGGCTGGACTTGATGGAATCAAACGTGATCTGACGTGTCCGGACCCTGTCCGAGAAAACATCTATGAGTTTGACGAAGAGAAACGCGATGCCTACGGTATCGGCACGCTGCCGGAGAACCTTGGTGACGCCATCGAGGCACTTCAGTCCGACGAGGTACTGATGGATGCCCTTGGCCCACATGTCTCTGAGAAATTTGTTGAGGCCAAGGAAGCTGAATTCAACGAATACGTCGCTGAGGTTTCCGACTGGGAACTCGATCGGTATCTCGAAACCTTCTAACACGGCTCTCGTTGTCGTTTTCTTTTAATTTGCTTCCGTACGCTGTCTGTACTCTCCACACACATCACCGACAACGACAGCTGATAGACCCCCGCCTTGTCCCCCGTGGACGAGCGGTAACGGTACACCCCCACTGCCTTTGATCTATCTTGATACAGCGAGAGAATCCCGCCCTTCCCGTGAGGGGCGAGTGTTCCGACGCTCTGTCGGAACCGAGGGTCGAACAGGGCGGGAGTGAATCGCGTCAGCTCCAGTGACACGCCGCCACCGTTTCTACTGGCTGGATATTCAACGCGAGACTCACTACCCTTAACTCAATCTACTGTTATAGGCTATGTATAGTGAA
>JBEQBL010000166.1:0-4683 GCA_041639835.1 Salinarchaeum sp. | reverse complement strand
ATCGACAGTTGTCCTTGACGGGGCTATATCATGATGTCCAGGTTGTCCAATATCCCGGTCAGCACACCCGCTCGCATCACTCTCTCGACTAGTTAGAGGGACAACGACGTCCTCGATGAAGCATTCGGTTGACTTCTCTATCACATCCACGTCCCAGGACTCCTCCATTGTGTCATGACGAATACGGGATGTAATACCAAGTTTCAACAGAGCATCAGCATAGTCCTGTGCAAGCCCCGCAGAAGCAGCCGAAAACCCCATCATCTCATCTTTGATGCTGCCGTCCACAGCGAACCCTCCATGAAGAAACCGCCGGATGACCTCCTCAGAGGCTCCAAGAACAGCCGCCGGCATTCGCGTCTCCGCGGGGGAATGCATGACTGAAGGAAAGTTATCCTCAAACCAGCGGCATAGGGTAGTTGCTGTCCACTGCTTGGTTGGGATGTCCGCTGTTGGGGGATCGGTGCTTTCTATCCCGAAAACATCGGTCATTAATCGGCCGATCCGGGCGAGAAGTTGCTTATCCTCGGTCGAGACGCTTAGTCCGTGTGTTGCCCCGGCGTCGAACGCCCCTTTAGCGGTGAGTATCCCCAGAATCTCAGCGAGATCCGGTGTTACTGTCTCAGGTACGGTAATATTCTCATTGGTCCCATACTCTGATCCACTCGTTAGCTCAACTGCAGCACTTTTGTTTGGCAGTTTTCTCGGTGCGGGGACAGACATCCCTTCGGTCATGTCGGCTGCAGAGACCGTTTCAATGCCCCTTTCCCCGTCTACAAACATCGGATGATCGGGCGTTACGGTTATTTCACGACCGTTCGAGAATCTTACCCGCACGAACTTGTCAGGCGCTTTGTGGCGACTGATGCGGTCGATATTTGTCTTCAGTGTTTCGTTAGTCTCTACGTCGACAGTATGAATCCGAATGTCGTCGACCGAGAGGAGTTCACAGTTGACCCCGTCGATGATGTCCTCCCGCCGCTCGTTCATCCGTGTGTCGACAAACTCACCGAGTGTAACACGACGACCATCCGCTAGCAACACTGTCGTGTCCGGATGATATGACTGTTGTTCGAGCGCTTCATGCATTGCTGACCGATCCTCGGGTCGCATTTTATCAAGTTCGTCTACAGCAGCAATCCCCTGGTCAGCCAGCACAAGTGCACCAGCTTCCAATGTCCACTGCTGGCCCTCACCAAAGTCATCACGAACAGCTGCCGCAGTTAATCCGGCACTCGAGGATCCTTTACCGGAGGTATAGACCGACCGAGGAGCGATATTACGGATATACTGTAGGAGCTGACTTTTTCCTGTTCCTGGGTCTCCAATTAACAGAATATGCAAATCGCCGCGGATACGGGACTCGTCCGGAAGTTCCTTTGTCACCCCCGAAAACAGCTGCATCGCGATGGCGAGTTTCTCCTGTTCGTAGCCATGAATTGAGGGTGCAATCGAGTCAATCATCCGATCATACACATCCTCATGCTCGGACAACTCGACGATCGCCTGCTTGTCCTCGTCGGTGATATTCATATCCTCAAACTCCTCTTCTTCGAGCTCGACGGCCACCCCGTCCATATACACATCAAAGATCGGTGAGTCGGCGTTTGACTCCTGATCCAGCCGCAAAATCCCGGTAACGCGAACTCGATCGCCGGGGGATACCTCTCCGGTTATATCATCCTCAATATCGACGTCGATATTTTGAGGCGTTTCACCGCCTCGAAGTCCCTCAGGACTTTCCTGCACACGGAGTCGCTGGGCATCGACAAACTCGGACTGATCCTCATCAAGCCGAAATGGTCCCTGTCGATCACAGCCGTTGCACTCATGTGGCTCTTGAAATGTGCCACCGGTCTGTGGGACCCGGGTAATTGTCCCACAGCGTTGACACTGAAAGGCGGCTTCACGAACCTTTGGCCGCACATCGGTGGCTTTTCGAACAATCCCCCGGATCGCAACCATTCGATTAACATCCTCGGCTCGAATGGCTCGAATGTCGGTTGTCTCCGGCAGGTTCTGGACCCGGACATGGGCCCGACCAAGCGAGACATCAATCGGAAGATCATACAGTCGAAGCGCCTCCTCGGCGTATTCCTGTAACTGTTCGGGCTGGGCAAGATAGTCATCAGCTAAGTCGGGGTCGAACCGATAGAGATCATCCCAGTCGATGTACAGCGATCGTCGCTCCCCGGGATACGTCCGGGCGAGATCGCCGATCGCGTCATGATAGTAATCACGAAAGAACTGCTCGAAGGAGTCGATGAGTTCGGTATCCTCGACGGTGGACATTGGTTACAAATCGTGCGGATCGAGTGAAGTACTTGCTGCGTAGGGGTGGGTCTCTGACCCAACTGTATCGTTAACTCCCCCAGAAGTTATCCCGGCTTCCAAGTTGAACGTCATCCTCGTCGCTCCCGGCTGTGTCAGTCTCCTCATCTGGTGCTGTCTCTTCGTCTGTAGCCGACTCCTTGGGGTCCATCGGGAGCCGTTCGAGTTCCTCAGCCCGAGCGTGATTAGAGTGTACCGCGGTGATTTCCACTCGTGCTCTTGCCTCCGGTAAGACGCCATCAACCAACACGACAAAGCCTTCTTCCGTTCGACCGACGCCGGCACCGCTTTCATGAATGTCAATGACGTCAACAGTCAACTCTTCGCCAATTTGCACCGGCTGTGACTTGAGGTCCTCAATCGGCTGGTTGTAGTGGTTGCACCACTCTTTGCCACCGCGGTCGCCATAGTGCTGACAGCCCATGCCCTCGATCCGCTCGGAAAAGCTTGGGCAGTCATCCGCGAGTGGACAATTAGCCATGACATCTGGTATAGGTCCGGCGCGTTAAACGCTTGCGATACGCCCGACGATCCTCCGACCGATTCGAAACCTTCAATTAGAACGGTTCGGTACGATACAATGAACGCTGATATCGGGTTCGTGGTCTAGGCTGGTTATGACACCTCCTTGACATGGAGGAGGCCGGCGGTTCAAATCCGCCCGAACCCATACGCGGTCCGTATGCTTGCTCTTCTCTCCGTGCTTGACTAACATTGGAACTGTCTCACCGCATCCTCACAGTATACTGGATATTTCCGGGTTACTCCTGACTGTCTGCGGATGTCAATAGTCATCCGTCGGTGGTGTCTGCCCGCAGATAATTGATTAGTGTCGGTGCGATGACGCCAACGCCAATAAGAACTGCCACTTGCACGACGGCACTCTCGGTCATTTCACGTGCAAGCGACCACACCGTCACTCCGGCAAGCACAAAGATCAGGATCACTTGTGTATCTGAAAGCGCCACTGTAAAATAGACCGCTCCCTGGAAGTATAAAGCCGCTGTCGGTGGGAGAGCACTGATACGGCCTGGGGCCTTGATACTGGTATGAAGCGGACTGACATCCGGCAGGCCTGGGAAGAAATCTCTGAGACGTACGCCCGTCGTCGGGATCCTGATGGTCCGGATGCAACCCTTATTGAGGAACTTCACCACCAGTTACCGGCGCATCCGCGAGTCTTAGATCTTGGATGTGGAGATGGGGCGCGAACACTGGCAAACCTCCCCGCGGAGAGTATTGGTATTGATATTGCCCGCCAAGGGCTTGAGTTGGCTGCTGAGACTGTGCCAGCGGCCGAACTTATCCAAGCTGATATGGAGCATCTTCCCTTTGCCAGTAATAGTTTCGATGGACTCACGGCCTATCACTCAGTTTTCCATGTCCCGCGTGCGCAACATCCGGCAGTCTATGCGGAGATTGCTCGCGTGCTTCGTCCTGGTGGCAAGGTGCTTATGACCCTTCCCGGTGGTCGGTATGAAACCGTTCGCCGCGGCTGGATGGGTGGACAAATGCTGTTTTCGGCCCCCGGACGCGATCAAACGCTTCAACAGTTGACCGATGCGGGTATCAAGGATCTCCGGACAATTACCACTGATGATCCCTTAGGCTCACGTACCGAGTGTGTCATTGGCACTGTCTCAAAACAATAGTTCCCTTCACGACGGATACCACGGGGCTTGAGTATGAGATCGTCGACCGACACTATGCAGGTACTGGCCTATTGCCCGTGGTTGCTGTCCGACGATCGTGAACGCTGTTTGATTCTCTGCTGCTGGTCATAGCGGTAACAGCGCGGAAACCCACCCGTGAACGGGGGGGAGCAAGCGCGTAAGCTTAGAGCCACAACCCACCGACTACGGCAGGGCTGACTCCTCAACGTCTTTGAACTATCAAGTCTACGTATGATATATGGAGAAGCGGCGCACTGTCCTGATTAAACTTGACGTGGACAGCCATAGCGCCGCACTCCTCGAAGACACCATAGACGAGTTTCTATGGGCCGCCAACTACACAACTCGCCACGCGTTCGAGGGCGAATACGTTACGACGAGCAAAACCACGCTCCACGACGAGACCTACGAGGACGTGCGCGACCAGACGGCGTTACACAGCAACCACGTCCAAGCCGCTCGCAACAAGGCCGCTGAAGCCTGCAAGGGCGTCATCGAGAAGTGGAAACAAGGCAAGAAAGCGTCGATGCCTTATTTCACCAGCCCACACATCGTCTACGACCACCGCACCGCCACGTTCCACGACGAGTACGTCTCGCTGGCAACGGTTGATGGTCGCATCGAAGCCGACTACGTACTCCCCGACGAGGATCAAGACACGCCCTATGCGGACTACTTC
>JBEQBL010000165.1:0-4695 GCA_041639835.1 Salinarchaeum sp. | reverse complement strand
TGGTCGGTTTGACGACGCTGCTGTCTACTGATCTCTATAGGGAACTGACGGCCGATGCATTCACCTCGAAGAACAGACTTACTGGTGTCTTGCCCTACCCCCCTGGCATGGACTACGAGACGCCGCAGTTTTTCCGCGTCATGCAACATGAGGCGGCGGTTGATCGCGATGTGATCGGCATGGTCAGCGGAAATCCAGACTGGGACCCCCCGACAGCCCTTCGTGATGGATTACAGGCCTACGCCGATGGCACCCCGGAAACGTTTCAGTATCCACCGACAGCGGGACTGTCCACTCTCCGGCAATCGATTGCTGACCGTCACGACGTCGCTACCGATCGTGTGTTTGTCACCAACGGGGCCGCGGAGGCAAATTACCTTGCCATGGCAACCGCCCTTGATCGGGGTGCCGGTAATGAAATCATCCTCCCAGACCCGGTCTACCCCTACTACCCGGGCAAAACAACCCTCCTTGATGGCGCCCAGCGGACGATTTCGCTGTCTCCGGATGGGGATATTGACCCTGCTGCTGTTCGGGCAATCATTACCGATCAGACAGCCGCAATTATGATCACCACACCGAACAATCCGACCGGCGCTGTGTATGACTACCCAACGATGCGGGAGCTGGCAACGATCGCCGGGGCACATGATGCGGTGTTGATCAGTGATGAGGTATATGATCAGTTCGATTACTCCGGACAGTTTACTAGCGCACTTTCAGCGACCCCGGATTCAAGCGCCGTTATGATCACCAACTCATTCTCAAAATCAATGGCGATTACCGGGTTTCGTGTCGGGTATATTATCGTTCCGTCGTGGGCTGTTGATGCTGTTCGCACCCGACATATGCTTGTCAACGTCGCCGGCAGTCGCCCAGCGCAGGCGGCTGTGGCCGCCGCGATCGATACAACCGATTCGACATATTATGAACAGAATCGACAGCGACTCGCCCAGCGTGTTGATACATTCATTAAGGGGCTTACTGATGCTGGACTGACCTGCTATCGCCCCGATGGCGGATTTTATGCTCGGGTCCATTTGCCATCGTATGAAAGCACCCTTACAGGGGCGAAACAGTTGATTGAACAGCGTGGGGTAGCTGGGATGCCCGGTGAAGCCTTCGGCGAGGCCAATGACTGGTTCCGGTTCTCACTGACGACTGATCGTATTGAATCGGCGGTAAGCCGTCTTGCACAAACAGACTAGTTTCTTGTCTCTCCGTCGCAGCCTTTCACTTCCCACGCTTATGTATGCCGACGCAGTAATACGTCTATGTCCGGACCACATCAAAATCAGCCGCTGCAACAGCGCGGGCCGCCACTTGCCGATGCAACCGCTGCTGCCGTGCTTGTCCATGGCCGTGGTGCCACCGCTGAGAGTATTCTCCGATTACATAACCGTATCGGCACCCCAACGTTGACTGCCCTTGCGCCGGCCGCAGCCGATAATACCTGGTACTCACACTCATTTCTTGAGCCGGTTGAGACAAACGAACCTGGCCGTCAGTCCGGGCTAAACGCCATTGAGGCCGCCGTCACCACCGCTACTGATGCCGGGCTCCCAACTGATCAGATTACGCTTATTGGATTCTCTCAAGGGGCCTGTCTTGTGAGCGAGTTTCTTGTTGCGAATCCGGACCGATACGGTGGTGCCGGTATTCTTAGCGGCGGTCTTTTGGGGACCGATCTCGACCGCCTGTCTATGACGGGTAATCTTAGTGACACGCCCGTGTTTATCGGGTGCAGTGACAATGATCCGTATATTCCCGTTTCACGGGTGCATGAGACAACCGCCCGATTGCAAGCGCTTGGCGCTGATGTTACCGAGCAAATATATCCCCATCGCCCTCATGGCGTCTACGATGAGGAACTCGTGGCGCTTTCGGATATGGTCACCCGGCTCGTGTGATCATCTCACTTGCAGACATCGGCTTTCATCTCGATGGCGTGACCACAGGCCCATTGTCACAGCCTTGCTGTCTTGATCGACGGGTACACAAGCCAGCCCGTGTAACCACAGCTATATGAGCGATCTTGACGTGACTCCGGTCGAGGAGGTAAATGAACTCGATACAGCCGTTGAGTCCGTCCCGGAGTTGCCAATGGATACGCCGGAGTATGTACTCTATGGCGGGAAAGGTGGCGTCGGAAAGACCACCATGGCAGCGGCAACCGGGCTCTCATCGGCCCAATCAGGGACTAAAACACTCGTTATTTCCACCGATCCGGCGCATTCTCTGTCGGATACCTTTGGTGTACAGATCGGACCCACCCCGACACTTGTAACTGATGAGTATTCGCTTTGGGCTGTTGAAATTGACCCCGAACAGGCAATTGAGGAGGGGGCAACGGTCTTTGATGGCGCGATTGACGCTGACACTGCCGACGGGGGGGCTGCTGGTATGGAGGGGATGCTTGGGGATGACCCAATGGAAGCGATGCTTGGTGGGGCAATGCCCGGGGCTGATGAGGCCATTGCCATGCAGAAACTTATCGAATATCTTGACGATGATCGCTTTGATCGCGTCATCGTTGATACGGCCCCAACGGGGCATACGCTCCGGCTTTTGCGTCTGCCGGAGTTCATGGACTCGATGGTGGGCCAGGTATTGACCATGCGTGAGCGTCTGAGTGGGATGCTTGACGGTATCACCGGATTCTTCGGCGATCAGGATGCTGACGATGATGACGATCTTGACGAACTCCGTGAGTTACAGGCTGGCATTGAACGGCTTCGAACGGTCCTACAGGACCCTGCTCGTACCGAATTTCGCATTGTCATGGTTCCGGAGGCCATGAGTGTACTTGAATCCCGGCGCCTTCGTGATCAACTCCGTGAGTTTTCAATTCCGGTGTCGATGATTGTCGTGAACAAGGTTATGGAACCACTGGCCTCAGTGGCCGATGAGGTTGATCCTGAGACAGTCGTTTCACCAAATATTGAGGGCTGTGACTTCTGTCAGCGACGATGGGATGTCCAACAGCAGGCTTTGACAAACGCGCAGGATCTGTTCCGTGACCACACGGTCAAACGCGTCCCGCTTCTTGCTGAGGAGATTCGCGGCCGGCGCACGCTTCGTGTTGTGGCTGCTTGTCTCAAGTAGGTTCCCTGCGATTCGCTATAGCAGTAGTTGAACACACGAAATATCTATTCAATAATCCATGCGCAATAATACCTGAAACGGGCTTGTTGTGTGTTCCAAACTGAACAAGGAGATCGTATTACCAACAACTGATGCTGGCGTAAGCGCTAATTCACGAGGGTACCTACCGTACCTATGAAACGGATCCCCTTTGGGATCGCCCGATTTGATGACATTATTGGGGGCGGCGCTCCCCCCGGGAGTACTGCCTTACTCGCAAGCGAGATTGGGGCTGGGGGGCGAGACTTCGCGTATACCAGCATGGCAATGCATGGGCTTGCACAGGCTGACCGCTCGCAGTTTACCGATTACTATGGTCGTCTACCCCCCTCTACCACCCTTCCGGAATCGATCCACTATCTCACTTTTACGACCTCAAAGGACGCCATCATTACCGAACTTGCATTTGAGATGGGGGATGAGATTGTCAATACTGCGGCTGATAGCATTGCCTTTCGCGATCTAGCTCCCGAGTATTTCCGCCAAAGTCATGTGCCAACGGAATGGTCTATGGGTGCCACCCAAGATCTGAGTTCGCTTGGCTCGCAGCATCGCCGTCGTGATGTCTATGAAGCTATTGGTGATTACCTAAGCGAGGTGCCCACTGGGAGTCTTGTTATTATTGACTCCGTAACCGATCTTCTTGGTATCGGTGAGGATATGATGGACTGGACAGACATTACATTGCTGATGAAAGGGCTTGACCGCGCCTTCCATCGACGTGGGGGATTGTTATTGCTGCTGGTCAATCAGGAGACACTCTCGGATACGCAACTTGGCCGACTCATGGAGACGACTGACGGAACGCTGATGTTTGAATGGGAATCCGGTGGTGCCGAACGTGACCGGACTATGTTTGTTCGGCAGTTCCGTGGTGTCCTCTCCCGACTTGAGGCGGAAGATATCATCCGCTTTGAGACGGAGATTACCGACAGTGGATTCGATATTAGTGATGTTCGAAAGATTCGATGACCGACGGCTGTCTCATGACTGCTCATCACGGAGCCTGTCGGCTTTGATTCCTCCGCAGACAGGCTGATCGGTCAGGGACTTCTTATATCTTGACGCCATATTTCAGGTCAGATGTCCAGTCCCGATTCGGGGACGTCTGTCTCCATCCCGGACGAGTATCGCGAGTGGCTCCGCGATGAGGCAGACCGTCGGGAGGTTCATCCTGCCGAGCTCCTCACGGCTATTATCGCCGCTTATCGTGTGGCGACTACCGATGCGGATGCGCCTGCCAACTCTTCTGATAATACAATGCCCCGTTTGGCGACTCAATCAGATCTTGACGCCCTTGAAACGGAGTTTACGGATCTTATCGAGGATGTTCGGTCGCGTGTTATTCAGGTCAAACGAGAGACGGATACCAAAGCGCCAGCGGATCATGAGCACCCGGCGTTAGCGGAGCAACTCACGGAAACCTCCGAGACAGTCACGTCGCTTGATACTGCTGTGACAGATCTTGAGGCAGACCTCCAAGACCTGCAGGCAGCGCTGTCGGCGGTACAGCATGATATGACCGCCGGCTTTGAGAACTATGAAGAAATC
>JBEQBL010000164.1:0-4735 GCA_041639835.1 Salinarchaeum sp. | reverse complement strand
GTCTGCACACCTGAAACTCCCAATCCAGCGGTGCGGTGCCGTGGGATTCCTCCGCCTTCAGGCGCAGGAGGATGTCAATAGTGACGGTTTTATCCGCATGCTTGGTGAATATCAGGCCGCTTGACAAGGACATCATCAGCAGCCAGGGATGGTACTATGTCTAACTCATAGTTTTTAACCTACATGAGACTATGTGTGCTGTGTCCTTGACCCGTCGAAACACCCAAGCCGCTCATTGCTGTATGCGGTGGTATGTTGGGACGCGTGCGCCGACTTGCGCGGATTATGTTTGGTGAGGGTGTCTTGGCCGACTCGGATCCGGAGGATCTTTTTGAAATTAGCACCGGCTACATGACCCTTGGGGCCAACGGCTACGATGCCACCGGTCAAGCCGGACTGTGCTTTGGGACGGTCGATGCGATGGCATTTTCGGATGTTCTGACCGATTTGACTGATTTTCTCGCGGTCTCCTCAACTGCGGCGGTCAAACGTGACCATCTCTATGAGGACGAATACGGCTATACATGGGTCCTGATCGAGCATGCTGACTTCGAGGAACTAATCACAGCCGTGTACGGGGCCACAGATACACTTATTGAGGCTGGATTTGGCGAGTATCTGCTCTCCGGGGCCTTTTCATTTACCGGCCCCCGACACGCTTACTTAATCTATAATTTCAAACGCGGACGATGGTATCCATTTGTTCCAATTGGCACCAACCGTCGCGCACAGGAGCGTGAGTCCGAACTTGCCGACTTGCTTGCTGGTGAACTTGATCTTGAATCCGACCGTGATCGACAGTATGCTTTCTGGGATATCCCCATCTGATCACAGCGGTAACAGCGCGGAAGCCCACCCGTTTACAGGTCGGAGAAAGCGCGTAAGCCCCGGAGCAGTTCACTCATGCTGTTGTCGCTGTGACGAAATCCTTTTGAGACGGCCTCTGATAATATCGATGGGAACGGCACGACCGCAACTCCGACACGCCAGCAATGGCTTGGGATTGCGGTAGTGCACACGAGAGAGATGTCTCTCGACTTCATTACTCGCGGTTGTGCGGTTCCTATCCTCTACCCATGGCACGAATGCATGCACGACGTCGCGGGTCATCAAGTTCTGATAACCCCGCGACAGACGAACCACCGGAGTGGAGTGACGTCGATTCAGACCGCATTGAAGAGCGTGTTGTCGAACTGGCAGAACAGGGCTATGATCCAAGTGAGATTGGGCTTAAGCTCCGTGATGAGGGCGTTACCGGCACACCGATCCCGGATATCAAGGCAGCGACCGGCCGCAAGGTCACCGAGATTCTTGAGGCCAACGATGCTGCCCCGGAGTTGCCCGAAGATCTTCGGAATCTCATGGAGCAGGCAGTCAGGCTGAACGAGCACGTCCAGAACCATCCACAGGATCACCGCAACCGGCGGGCATTGCAGAACACTGAATCGAAAGTGCGCCGTCTTGTTGACTACTATCGCGGTGATGAGTTGCCGGCAGACTTCAGTTATAGCTACGAGACTGCAAAGGAACTTCTGGACTAATCTACATGGCAGCCAGCGGTCGGGCAACAGGAGCAACGCCAGCGCCGGAGCAGACAGCCACAGCCCTACGTGATGCACCACTGGTGCGGATTCTTACCCGGCGTGATGGCGATGCAATCGCTGCTGCTGGACTTCTTGCCCGGACGCTTGCTGATCTGGATACTCCATTTCATGTTGCGCCAACCGCCTCACGGGTTGAACGAGCCCGCCGTGTGCAGCAGGGTGATCCTGAGGCAACAACTGTCGCAATTGGGGCGGTTGAACGGGCTGATATTACTATCGCCGGCGAAAATGCGACCGCAACAGCGGTTGCCATTGCCCGTGCCGCCGACAGTGATCCGGCGCCGACACTGGCGCTTGCTGGCGTCATTGCCGCCGGCGGTGATCCAACAACGCTTCCAACAGTCTTAGACCAGGCTCAAGCGCAGGGCATTCACCAGCGTCCTGGCGTTGGTATCCCGACTTCTGACCCAATCGATGGCGTCGCCGCCAGTCTGTGGATTCACGCGGAGTTTTCCGGTCATCCTGACCAACTCCGTGAGGAGCTTGTTACTGTTGGCATTGATCCAGATGGGTGGCCCTTTACCGAATCAGAACGTCGGAAATTAGCCTCGCTTATTGCGATTCGCGCTACTGAGGGCCCAGCTCCCATGCGAGCCGCAACGTCAATTAACCGGCTTTTGCGACCGTACGTCGGTGAGGGGCCGTTTCCGACCGTCGAGGGCTATGCTGAGGTGCTTGATGCTGTGGCTCGGGAGCATCCTGGCACGGCGATCACAGTTGCCATCGGTGAAACCGCCACAGATGCTGCCGAACAAAGCTGGCGGACACACGCCCAGGCAGTACATGCGGCTATCGATGCCGCCAGTATCACACGCGTTGATGACCTTGCTGTCATTACAACGGATACGACACGAACGTTATCAACGGCCCGAGTTCTCCAGCGCAGTCACGTCTCAGCCCCAGTAACCGTCGTTATTGGCTCCGATAGTGTCGCGCTTGTTGGCAATGACAATGTTGACTTACGGGCTGCAACCACAGCCCTTGCCGAAACCGTTGAGGGAACAAGTGACGGGACGCGCCGGTATGGTCTTGTCACACACAATGTGTCGCTTGCCGATCAGACTGTCATTGATACCGTTACCGATCATCTATGACTCTCGGTAACCCATCCTCACAGCAGCTCACTGCACAGATCACGAGTGCTGTTGCCACCCCGGAGATTGTTGCGGCAGCACTGCAACCGGATCACACTGACGACGTTGTTACCCAGGTTACCGACAATCAGGTCCAGACAACCATCCAGCGTGACTCTCCAGGTAGCCTTGAGGCGACACTCGACGATTATATCCAGAATCTACGTGTCGCAATTGCCGTCACAGAGATTGCCACCGCTGGCTCTACCCAATCGACACTCCCATCAGACGTACAGCATATCAACCAGTCCGCAGTATCCGATCCTAACAATGAGTGAACGATCCGTTTCACGACAGCGACAAGGCAAACGGTGGTATACCGTTTATGCTCCGGAGGGGTTCGACCGTGCCGAAATCGGCGAGACTCCTGCGGAGGAACCAGAACAGCTTATTGACCGAACGCTTCAGACGACACTTGGTGACCTCACCGACGATGCCGGTGAGAACAACACCAAACTGACCTTCCGCATCACCGATGTCGGAAGTGACAGTGCATATACTGAGTTCATCAAACATGAACTCACGCGTGACTATCTCCGATCGCTAGTCCGTCGCGGTGCCTCGAAGGTTGAAGCATATGTGACCGGGCTCACAGCCGATGAGTACCGTGTTCAGATTCAGCCGGTTGCATTTACGACAAAAAAAGCCGATAGCAGTCAAGAGCAGGCGATTCGCCGGATTATGATTGATCGTGTTGAGACTGCCATCGCCGAGCGATCCTACGAGGAGTTGACCGACTCGGTGGTCAACGGTCGGTTATCAAGTGCCATTTACAGTGAAGCAAAGACCGTCTATCCGCTTCGCCGTGTCGAGATTCAGAAGATGACACTTGAGGCCAGTCCCTCGGAGGTTGTGGCCGAGCAGGAAGCGTCCGTTGACGTCGGTGACGAGGATATCGAACTGTAAGTTTCCTTCCTGTTTGACCGATATTTCGCTTGTCTTCGGTCCGGAAAGCAAACGGTAAGTCAGTGGTTGTTCACCCACCAGACATGAAGCCCCGGTTCATCGGGCGAGTGGGTCCAGCAGATGTTGTGACGGTGACCAACGCAGTTGTTGGCTTTCTTGCCGTCGCTCTGGCCTTTGAGGATGTCATGTTGGCGGCCCGCGTGATGCTTCTGGCTGCAATTTTTGATGGACTTGATGGGGTTGTTGCCCGTCGATACGGCGGGTCCGACGCCGGGCCCTATCTGGACTCTCTTGCGGATGTTGCCTCCTTTGGGGTGGCCCCAGCGGTCCTTGTCTATGCGGTTACTATCGACGCTGGCGCCGGTATTACCGATCCCTGGACACTCGGTGCATATTTAATCCCGGCAGCCTTTGTTGCGGCGGCGGTCCTCCGACTGGGCATGTATACCGCCTATGATACCGATGATGCCCATACCGAAGGAGTGCCTAGTACTCTGGCGGCGACAATTATCGGCGCCGCAGTGCTTAGCGGATTTAATTGGCCGGGGCTTGTCCTTGGCACGGCGGCTGCCTTCTGCTATCTCATGGTATCGACAATCCAGTATCCCGATCTGCTGGCCCGCGATGCATTACTGATGGGCATTGTCCATGCGCTTGCGGTGCTGTTCCCGGCCGCGATTGCCCGCTCATTTCCCGTCGCGCTGTTAACATTAGGAATTGCGTATATGTTCTTTAGCCCGTGGTTGTACTGGCGATAACGGGCATCACAGGCTGACGTCGCCGGATGGGAAACGCTTAGGCCCTCCGCCGAATGTGATCATACGATACAATGGCCGGGGATGCGCCGACAGCCGCGTCGATTCGGGAGCGGGCAACAGCACTTGAGGAGGCACTAGAGGCCGCCGAGACCGAATCCGAGTTAGACGACATCGAACCGCGTCTTGGTGAACTTGAAGCGGATGTTGAGACCCTTGCAGCAACACTCACAGAGCAAGAGACAGACGACGATACCGAGGCTGAATCGGAGCAGCCGGATATCGATGCCTTAGAGGAGACTGTTGAGACACTGAGAGCGACACTCACGGACTGTCG
>JBEQBL010000163.1:0-4751 GCA_041639835.1 Salinarchaeum sp. | reverse complement strand
AGGACGCAACGCAAAAGCGGGACACAGCCCGTGAGGCAGTCACAGAGGTTAATTCCGAGCTTGAAGATGCGAAGGACCGTCGCGAGCGTCTTGACTGGGAGATTGAGCAGCTCCAAGCAGAAGTTGGAGAGTATGATCCCGAAGAGATTCCGGATCACGATGTCGTGACCGAGCAAATCGAGACAATTGAAGCGGAGATGGAGTCACTTGAGCCGGTCAATATGCTGGCAATTGATGAATATGATGAGGTCAGTACCGAGTTAGACTCTCTAGAGGACCGTCGCACAGAGCTGGATGACGAACGACAGAGTATCGAAGAGCAGATCAACGCCTACGAGGATCAAAAGCGGGATGCCTTTCTGGAGGCCTACGACGCCATTGACGAGCAGTTCCAGCAGATTTTCGAACGACTCTCTGATGGGAGTGGCGAGCTCGTCTTAGAGGATGAAGCCGATCCCTTTGCCGGTGGGCTCACAATGCGCGCTGAACCAGCTGATAAGCCAATTCAACGGCTTGAGGCAATGAGTGGCGGTGAAAAGTCACTCACAGCACTGTCATTTATTTTTGCAATTCAACGATACGAGCCAGCGCCATTTTATGCCCTTGATGAGATTGATGCCTTCCTTGATGCAGCAAACGCCGAACGAGTAGGAGAAATGGTCGACGAACTAGCCGGCGATGCCCAGTTTATTGTTGTTTCACACCGGTCGGCAATGCTTGACCGGTCCGAACGGGCGATCGGAGTAACAATGCAAGGAGATAATGTCAGCACGGTTACCGGTATTGATTTGGCGGAGGGCATGGCATGACTGAGGAGTCCTCTCCAGTAGGCGTTGATGATGAACTGATGGATAATCCGTCAGTTCAGGCAGCGGTTGCAGAGGACTCGACCGAGGAGGGGGCGGCACCGGTAGAGTTGCTTGTCCAACTAGCCGAGGATGGAGAGATTGATCCCTGGGATATCGACATTGTCGCGGTGACAGAGAAGTTTCTGGATGCGCTTGAAGAAGGCGCCCTTCGAGAAACCGGGCGAGCATTATTTTATGCGTCAGTATTGTTGCGTTTGAAAAGTGAGACGCTAATTGAGCCATCAGCCGAGGAGGAACCACCGGATCCGGAACCGGAGACGCCATGGGAGCCCCCGGCTGCCCCAGGGGAGCCGACCGATCCCATTGCTGAACTAGAGGCGGAAATGGACCGGCGGCTTGAGCGAAAGCCGGCTCGGGGATCTCCAGAAACGCTTGATGAGTTGGTACACGAACTCCGCGAGGCCGAACGTGACTCCTGGTGGAAACGCTCTCGGGAGTACGATACCACCAACACTGAGTATACTGAAGGCCCGGTAACGTTAGATTATCATGACAGTAACGCCGACCGAGCGCCAACCGAGCCAACAGCCGAGGCAGTGACCAACCGGACACACGGAGAGGATATCGAAGAGACAATTGAGGAGGTAGAAACGGCACTGACACAGCACTTCGAGGCCGGACGCGAAGAGGTACTCTTCGCGGAAATCGAGGCAACTGGCGGGTCACGGATTCAAACCTTTCTTGCGGTGCTCTTTTTAGCGCATCGCGGGCAGATACAACTCAGACAGGACGATCTATTTGGTGACTTGTGGGTGCAAAATCCAGCAGCGGATAGGGGCTCGAAGACGGCTACCGCCGATTAACATACCCGTGTCACACCCGGACTGACCGGAGCTATTTTGAGACCCCCAACCAACACATCATGCGTGCCATCGCTCAAAGCAGTCGTTGTCGATACATTTGCGACCACACCACTGGCCGGTGCCCCCGCCCGAGTTGTTCAGGTGCCAAGTGCGGTCTCGCTTGGAAACGATCAACAACAGCAGATCGCAACGGAACTGGGGTCACCAGTGGCGTTTGTACAGGACACCCCAAGTGAGCAGGTACAAGCAGAGACAGTCGGGGCTCGATCCGATCGACTTCCGCTTGCGACGCTTGTTGCGATGGCTGATGGCTCCCCGGCTGAGGGAACTCACACGATAGCAGTTGATGATCGCCAGATCAACCTGACCGTGGATGCAAATGCGATGGTTCACCAGTCACTGGACTCAGACACGATCACCACAGAGAAACTGGATGCCGGAACAATTGCGGAGGCCCTTGGACTCAAGCGCTCCATTGCGGATTCATTAGAGTTGCAGCCGGCAGTCGTGACGACCACCAGTAAGTGGTTGGTTACTGCTGTACCGTACTTTACAAATCTAAAGGCCACAACGCCACGTTGGGAGCACATTGCCGAGTCCTGCGACGTTGATGGACTCTACGTGATCGCTTTTGAGACATTAGAAGCCGCCGCAACTGTCCACGCTCGAGCATTCATACAGGGCCATGGCGAACAGCCAGCAGCCCCATCAGGAGCCGCAGCCGCCGGGGTGTACCTCAGCCGGACCGGGGCGATTGACACGTCGACACTTACGATCGAGCAGGGCGATTTGCTTAATCGACCAAGCCGACTCCAGGTGACAGTGGACCCCGAGGTAACTGTCGGGGGCCACGGGCACATCACACTTGAGGGATCACTGCAGGTTCCCGATGATGACGGGGAAGAGATTATTGAGGCATAGGCTGCCAACAGTTAGTCGGTGTCCAATTGACTACTGTCTATCAAGCGGGATTTGAACGACCTCACGGCTTGGACGCAACTGTCGTTCGCGAAGAATCTCGAAAGCACGAATCAGGTCAGTCCGCGTGATCAGCCCAACAAAGTTGCCCGTAGCATCGGTGACGATTAACCGGCCGACATCGTGCCGGGAGACATTTATAAACGCCGTCATCGCCGTCTCATCAATCGAGATCGTCTTCAGGTCGCGATTCATTACCTCCCCGACCCGTGTCGTTGATCGTTCCTCGGTTGGGAGGGACTTGATATCGTCAATTGTGATCATCCCGACAACATCGCCGTTATCAAGGACTGGATACCCACTATGACGCTCCCGAAGCATCTGATCAAGAAGCTCATCCGCTGTTAGTTCGGGCGATACGGTGACAACCTCAGCAGCTGGCGTCATGACCTCCCGCACAGCAACCCCCTCAAATACCGACGCAACGGCGGTATGTCGACCTTCCGCTGACCCCGCGATATAGATGAAAAAGGCAACGGCGATCATGAAAATGTTGACTGTCAACAGCCCAACCAGGCCAAGTAGTACAGCAAAGACTTTTCCTACCCGGACGGCCTTCGCTGGTGCTTCGGCAAGGGTATTTGTACGAGTATACAGTGCTCGCAAGACTCGCCCACCATCAAGTGGGAACGCCGGGATCATATTAAACACGGCCAGGACAATGTTCAGTACCGCAAGATAGCCAAGCACGAACAGCAAAGCGTCAAGACCACCCGGCAGTACAAGTACAGTGACATACGAGAGAGTCCCAACCCCGATGCTCACAATTGGGCCAGCAATCGCAATCCAAAACTCGTGGGTCCAGTGATCGGGCTGTTCTGAGAACTGTGCTAGGCCTCCAAGTAGCCAGAGCGTGATTGAATCGATTGTATAGCCATAATGCATCGCTACCACTGAATGCCCGAGTTCGTGCAATGTCACGCCAATAAAAAGACCAACAGCGGCCCCAAGGCCAAGCAACCAGGGAGTACTGCCACCGGTCAACGCAGCAACATCAAGTGTCGGTCCAACAACACCGTCAAGAATCGCCGCGATATCAGCGATTTGGGTCCCGATTAACCAGGTAAATGCTGGCAGAACAATCAACAAAGTAATATCGAGCTTGATCGGGATGCCAAAGACCGACCCAACACGAATGCTTTTGAACATACTGTATAATCGACCTGATGACATAAAAACGATGATGCTATCGCGGGAGAAAAATCCGGATACAAACTCACCGGTATTTGTTTATAGAGGGTACTCACACAGGGGTATGGTCGCCGGGGAAGACCGGGTACACCGGCACTCGAGCGCTCAGAGGACAGGAAGGCAGTACAGTGACAGGAGTGATTGGGTCGATTATTGATCAGTAGACTGATGTAAACGAGCAGGACCGATTACCGACGACGGTTCGAGTACAGGTCAATATCAAACTCGTCAAGCCGATCGGCCCAAGCCTCACGTTTGTCCTGATGGTTCTCAAGGAACGTTTTCATAAGTTGGGCTGCTTGTTCCTTACAGCCACCACATAGCCGTTCCCCGGAGACACATTCATCATAGACCTCTTTGGCTAGTTCGTCATCGTCATCTGCCAAGAGATAGGCATATAGTTCATACACCGGACACTCATCGGCTTTGCCCCCAAGTTCACGCTGTTTCTCGGCTGTCTCACGTCCACCGGTCGTGGCTGCCATGACCTTATCTGCGGCTTCATCCGGGGTATCTAACAGTGAGATATGGCTAGCTGGAATTGACGACGACATTTTGCCGCCAGTGAGCCCGGTCATGAACCGATGATAGATCGATGCCGGCGGATAGAAGCCATAGCCACCATGGTCAACTTCGATAGTGCGAGCTAACTCTTCGGCTGTAGCGGCATCCAAATCAAAGGTATCGATGTGAGCATCGTACACACGCTTTTCCCCGTCAATGGCCTCAATGAGAGCCTCAAAGGCCTCCTCGGTAGCATTACGATCAAGAATACGAACGCGAGGACGAAGTGGCTCTTTGCCAGCATTCCTGAGTTTGTCGACAACAGACTGGCGGGGAGTAGCGGCCCCCACCTCGTTGTCAACGATCCATGTCGCCGCCTAAGCACAGCGAGGCCGCTCTGGATTGT